>DATKYL010000063.1:0-33248 GCA_035528515.1 Acidobacteriota bacterium
CCGGCGATCTCCTCATACTGACCAAGCCGATCGGAACCGGGATCGTGGTGGAGGGTGTCCGGGGCGGGAAAATCAGCGAAGCTGACGTGCGCCCGGTCTTCGAGCGAATGGCGGTCCTGAACAAGGCCGCGGCCGAGACGATGAACCGCTTCGACGATGTCCACGCGGCGACCGACATCACCGGTTTTGGTCTCGGCGGGCACGGGTGGGAGATGGCATCGGGCAGCAGAGTCGGGCTGCGCTTCGAGTTCACTTGTGTCCCGCGCTGGCCGGTTGCCGAGGATCTGGTCGCGCGAGGAATACGGAGCGGCGTCCGCCTGTCCGATGAACAGGAGACCCAGCCGAAGCTCGTGTTCGATCCATCCCTGACGCCCGAGCAGCAGATGTTCCTCCTCGATCCGCAGACCTCGGGCGGACTTCTAATAGCCGTTGCGGCCGACAGCGCCGAGACGCTCTGCGCTCAACTGGTCGATGCGGGGATCGCCGATGCTGCGATCTGCGGCGAAGTCTTCGCGACCGAGCGCCCCCATTTGGAAATCCGGCCTTAAGAAGGTATAATCCGTTTGTCCCGGATGAGGCACCGGCCGATCGGTCGTCCCGGGGCAGAGGGAGTCAGCCATTCGCGTTAAACCGTTTGCCGCCTGGCGGTTCAACCGCGACGTGGTCGGCGATCCTGCCGCCTGCGTCAGCCCGCCCTTCGATCAGTTCAATCCCGCTCTGGTAGCCCAGCTCGAGGCGCAGAGCGTCTACAATGTTGCCCGTCTGGTCGCCGCTCCTCCGGGTGGTGGTCCCGACGAGTCGGGGGACTCGTATCGGGAGAAGGCGGCGCTTCTGGACGATTGGATCGCAGCGAAAGCCCTTACCCCGGATGCCTCTCCGGGCATCTACCCCTACACGCAGAAGTACACCCGCAGCGGGCAACGCTTGACCCGTCGCGGGTTCATCGCGGTGGGGGATTTGCGCGACGCTGCCATTCTGCCGCACGAGGCGACGCATGCGCATGTGCGGGAGGACCGCGCTCGCCTGCGTCGTGCCACCGCTGTCGATTTCGGACTGATCTTCGTGGTCTATTCCGACCCTACCGGTGAGATTGACCGCATCCTGCGTGACTGCGAGGCGACCGAGTGTCTGGTCGAGGCCGAGCAGCCCGACGGCTCACTTCACGAACTGCGTCGTTGCACCGACACACATCGGATCGAGCGCGTGGTCCGGTCGCTGCGCGATCTGGACTGCGTCATTGCCGACGGTCATCATCGGACCGCGGCCGCGTTCGACGCCTGGCGGGAGGTCGGAGAGGAGCGCTGGGCCGCGATTATGATGGCGTTTTTCAATGCCGACGCCCCGGGGGTGACGGTGCTGCCGCTTCATCGCGGCGTGGAATGTCCTGCCGGCTGGAAATTCGACGTCTTCCTGGATCGATTGGCGGAGTTCTTCGAAGTGATCCGGTTCAACGTCGGCGATGCCGCCCCTCGTGATGTCGCTGAGATCTTGGAGGAGCACATACGGGAACGTGCCAAACAGGGCAATATCGCCTTCGGCATGGTGGGCCCCCCGCCCGATGCCGCCTATCTGGTGGAAGCGCCAGCGTCGCCGTCGGCGGACTGGCCGTTCCCGGATGCGATGCATCCCGTGGTCCGCGGGATGCCGACTGCGTTGTTTGAAACAGGCGTCCTGCGGGGGGCGCTGCATTTCGAGGATTTTCAGGTCGATCGAGGCGACCGGCTGCGTTTTCGCAAGGATGCGACTGATCTGGTGATGGAGGTGCGCGAGGGCCAGTATCAGCTCGGGTTCCTGTTGCCGCCGACCCCGCTTGACGCTGTCTTTGAGGTGGCGCGCCTAAGGCAGAATCTGCCCCAGAAATCGACTTACTTCTTTCCGAAGCTTCTGACCGGTTTGACGGTGCATCGGATCGAGGCGGCCTAACGTCTCAAATGAATGAGTCATCCCGAGAGGGGCGAGGGATCTGCTTTTTCGGGTGGGGACAAGAAGACACCCGGCATTGTCATGCGAATGTGAGACACGGCTCTAAAGAGCCGTGGCACCTGGCGGTGACGCAGTAGACCGTGATTCGCTCAGTCGTCTTCCGTCGCCCCCACCCATTCCGCTCCGTCGGCGAAATACTCCTTCTTCCAGATCGGCACGCGTTCTTTGAGACGGTCGATTCCGGCGCGGGCGGCCGCGAACGCCGCGTCGCGATGCGCCGCACCGGCTGACACGACGACGACCAATTCGCCGACGGTCATCTTCCCGATGCGGTGCACGATCGCGAAACGGTTGATCGCGAACTCGCCGCCGATTTCCAACGCGATCGTGCGCATGAGTTTCTCGGCCATCGGGATGTGAGCGTCGTACTCGAGCGCCACGACCGCCCTGCCGGCGGCGTGGTTGCGCACGACGCCCGAGAATGAGCAGACCGCGCCATTGGCCGGATCGGCGACCAGCTCCTCGATCTCACCGACCGTAAAGGGCTCAGTGCGGATCGCGATGTGAGGTTCGGCGTTCATTGCGCCGTCAGGCTACCCGCCGGAGACGGGGGGAATGAAGGCGACGCGGTCGCCGTCCTTGAGGGGTGTGTCCGCCGGGACATACTCTTCATTGACAGCGAACAGTGTCGCCTCGCGGAGTTTCGGTGTGGTGCGCTGACCGAGGATTTGCCCGAAGAGGTCGGCAACCGACTGATCGGCGTCAATCCGTGCGGTCATCTCTGATTGTCCGAGCAGTTCGCGGTAGATCGCGAACAACTGGATGGTGACGGTCACGGTGCCGGTCATGGCTAATACCTCGGGATGGTGGGATCGACTTCAACCGCCCAGCGTTCGATCCCGCCGTCAATGTTCTTCACCCGCTCAAAGCCCTGACCGCGCAGGAAATCGGCGGCGATCCCCGAGCGGATTCCGTAGTGGCAGAGAACGAGAATTTCCTCATCGCGGCATGGTGCCAGTTCGACCTCCCAGCGGGTGGTCAATTCGCCCAGTGGGATCAGGATCGTGTCGGGCAGCCGCGAGATTTTGTATTCGATCGGTTCACGTACGTCGAGGATAATCAGGTGGTCGCCGGCGTCGAGACGCCGTCTGACGATGCGTGGTGTAATCCGGTCGTGGCGGTCGTAGTCCTCGCCGTTCAGGGCGTCCTCGCCCTCGCCCTCGTCCTCGCAGGTGTCGGGGTACGACATCGGCTCGGTGATCGTGGGGTTTTCACCGCAGAGGGCGCAGGCGGTATTGCGCGCGAGTTTGATCTCTTGGACCTGCATTGCGAGCAGATCGAATATCAAGAGCCGCCCCACCAGAGAATCGCCGATGCCGCAGATCCATTTGATCGCTTCGGTTGCCTGGATCGAGCCGATCACACCGGGAAGCACGCCCAGGATTCCCGCCTCGGCGCAGGTCGGCACGAATCCCGAGGGCGGCGGCTCGGGGTAGAGGCAACGGTAGCAGGGACCACGACCCGGCACGAAGAGCGAGACCCGGCCCTCAAAACGCAGGACGCTCCCGTGGACATTCGGCTTGCCCAGAAGGACGCAGGCATCGTTGACCGCGTAGCGCGTAGCGAAGTTGTCGCTGCCGTCGATCACGATGTCGTACGGCGCCAAAAGCTCTATCGCGTTGGCGGCCGTCAGGCGGAGCGCGTGCGTTTCGACATTGAGCCGGCTGCTCAGTTCTCTCAGCCGGATCGCGGCGGCCGCGACCTTCTTCCGACCCTCATCGGCCTCGGTGAAGAGCGGCTGGCGGTGGATATTCGTCAGATCGACCGCATCGCTGTCGATCAGGCCCAAGGTGCCGACGCCGGCAGCAGCCAGGTAGGTGGCCGCCGGGCAGCCAAGCCCGCCGACCCCCACGATCGCGACCCGCGCGACGGCAAGCTTCTCCTGGCCTTCGACACCTATCTGGGGGAGCCGCACCTGGCGCGACCAGCGGCCGACTGGATCGTCTGAGAGAGTCATCGGAGTGTCTTTGTCCGGTTGCTGTCCAATCACCGGAGGACCGCCGAGGCCGTTCTGTCAGCAGTTGCCTCCGGCGAAGACAGAAGATACCTTGGGACGTCATGAAAACCAATCGCCGCCGACCATTTCCGGGAGCCCTCCGCGCAATCACAGCCGGGCTGGGTCTCCTCGTTCTCCTGTCCGGAGTGCTGGGGTGCGCCAATGACGGGGATCGCCTGGTACTCTCAGGTACCCTGGAGACCTATGATCACGATCTGATCGCTCCGTTCACAGCCGAACTCTTCGTCCTGTCGGTTCAGGAGGGGGACCGGGTCGCGGCAGGGGATACGCTCGGCGTCCTCGACACGACGGCCGTGTCGGCCGCGTATCGTGCCGCCGAGGCCGCCGAGGCCGAGGCCGCGGCGCGTCTGGCCGACCTCGAGGCGGGGAGCGATATCGAGAAAATCCGTGGCGCCGCCGCCCGAGTCGAGATCGCGCGCGCCGCACGCGACCAGACCGAGCGCGACTTCAGGCGGGCCGACTCACTCCTTACTGCCCGGCTGATCGATGCACGAACCCATGAGCAGGTCCTTCTGGAGCGGGATAATGCCCAATCGGCGTTGCGGGTAGTCGAGGAGGAGCTGGCCGACCTGCGTCGCGGGGCCCGTGTTTACCAAGTCGAGGCGGCGCGGGCGGCTTGGGAGCGCGTGCGCGCCGAACTCTCCGCGCGGCGCCGGGATTACGACCAGGCGTTTCTCATCGCCGATCATGCCGGTGTGGTTCAGTGGCTGCCGTACCAGGTGGGTGAGTATGTCCCGGCTGGACGCGCCGCGGCGACGATTCACGACCCCTCCGATCTGTGGGCCAGGATCTATGTCCCCGAAGCGCATCTCGACCGGGTCAAACCCGGCGATACGCTGTCGTTCGCGGTGGATGCCCACTTGGATCGGTTGTTCCGGGGGACGGTCGCGCTGGTGTCGGCCAGTTCGGAATTCACGCCCCGCAACGTGCAGACGCCCGATGAACGTTTGAATCTCGTCTACGGGGTCAAAGTGGTGGTGATGCCGGGTCAGGACGGACTGCGCGCCGGGATGCCCGCCGATTTCTACATCGAGTAGACCCCCGTCATGAATCGCCCCGACACCCAACCCGCCGTCGAAGTCACGGGGCTGACCAAGCGTTTTGGGTCGCTCGTTGCGGTCGATAGTATCGACTTCAACATTCGCCGCGGCGAGGTATTCGGTTTCTTAGGGCCGAATGGATCGGGGAAGACGACTACGATCCGCATGCTCTGCGGTATTCTCCTGCCCTCGGGAGGATCGGGGACCGTACTTGGGTTCGACGTCAACCGTGAAAGCGAAAAGATCAAGACCCGCATCGGCTACATGTCGCAGCGCTTTTCGCTCTACGACGACCTGACGGTCCACGAGAACCTGCGGTTCTACGCCGGGGTGCAGATGGTCCCCCGCGCCAGACAATCCGAGCGCATCGCCGCGATGGTCCGTCTGTCCGAATTGGAGGACCGGCGCGATCAGCTCGCCGGGCAGTTGTCGGGCGGGTGGAAGCAGCGGCTGGCCTTAGCGTGCGCGCTGATTCACGAGCCGGACATGGTCTTTCTCGACGAGCCGACCTCCGGGGTCGACCCGGTTTCGCGCCGCCGTTTCTGGGACATGATCTACCACATCTCCGACGAGGGGACCACGGTTCTGGTCACGACCCACTACATGGACGAGGCCGAGCAGTTCGACCGGATGGTCTTCATTTACAGCGGCCGCCTGATCGCCGGGGGAACGCCCGCCGATCTGAAGCGCGATTCGTTTCACGCGCGACTGTGGGATATCGATTGCGCGCCGGTTGCCGCGGCAGCGGAACTGCTGCGTAATCATCCGCAGGTGCAGGATGTCTCGATCCCCGGCAACGTGCTGCACGTCACCACCGCGCTTGACTTCGCCGATCCCGGCGTGTTCGTGAAGGCGCTGACGGACGGGGGCATCAAGGTGCGTTCGGTTGAAGAAGCGTCGGCGTCGCTGGAAGATGTCTTCGTTTACCTGACGCGGACGCTCGAGAACGAGAGCCGGCATGCGGGAGGCGCCCCATGAACCTGTGGCGTTTCCTGGCGATCGCGCAGAAGGAATTCATCCAGATGCGGCGGGATCGCGTCACCTTCGCGATCATGCTCGGCATCCCGATCATCCAGATCATCCTGTTCGGCTACGCCATCAACACGGTGGTCGATCATATTCCGCTGGTCGCCTGCGATCTGTCGCATTCCAATGCGGGACGCGAACTCATTCAGCGGCTGGTGAACACGACCTACTTCGATCTGGTCGCCGAAGTTGACAGCTACGATGAGGCCAAGGCGACGGTCAGCCGCGAGGAGGCCAAAGCGGCGGTGCTGATCCCGCCCGACTATCCGCGCATGCTCAAGCGCGGCAGCGCGCAGGTCGGACTCCTGGTCGACGCCGCCGATCCGCTGCTCGCGCAGTCGGCGATGTCGACCGCGGCCCAGCTCGGGCAGACGATGAATATCGAGATTCTCAAGGGCGACCTGTTCGGTTCAGGCCCGGCGGCGTTCCCGATCGATGTCCGCGCCCGCGCCCTCTACAACCCGAGCCTCGATTCGCCGACGTACATCGTTCCCGGCCTGATCGGTGTCATCCTCACGATGACGATGGTTCTGATCACCGCCGCCGCGATTGTGCGCGAACGCGAACGCGGCACCCTCGAAAGCCTGATCACGACGCCGGTTTCGAAGATCGAACTGATGGTCGGCAAGATCCTGCCGTACATCGTGGTCGGCTACGTCCAGATGACGTTCATCCTCCTGGTCGGCTGGCTGTTTTTTGGGGTGGGCGTGCAGGGGAGTTGGTTTCTGCTCTACGGCGTCGGGTTTCTCTTCATCGTCGCCAGTCTCGGCGTGGGGATGGTCCTCTCGACGCTGGGGAAGAACCAGCTTCAGACGATGCAGATGGCGTTCTTTTTCTTCCTGCCCAACATTCTCTTGTCCGGGTTCATGTTCCCGGTCTCCTCGATGCCGTGGATCGTTCGGAAGATCGCGGCGGCCCTGCCGCTGACCTATTTCCTCGTCGTCCTGCGCGGCATTGTGCTCAAAGGCACCGGCTTCCCCGAACTCTGGCCGCACATCTGGCCGCTCTTGATTTTTGCCCCGCTGATGGTGAGTCTGGGTGTGATGATGTTCTCGAAGAAGCTGTCGTAGGGGGGGGGATTGACGGACAAGTGTGTCTATTGCAGATGCAGAGCGGCGACCGAGAGAGATCATGTCGTTCCGCGGGAACTCTTTCCGAAACCGAGACCGCAGTTAATAACGGTCCCAGCATGCGAGGAGTGCAATAGAGGATACTCAAAGGACGAGGAGTTCTTCCGTCTCATTGTGACAGGCGATGTGCGGGTCGTCTACCGCAGTGACGACGCCCGATCTCTATTGGAGGGACCTGTGTTGCGTTCCCTCGAACGCAGTCCAGGTCTACGGAACCTGCTTCTGGATAACGTCGTTGGCCTTGTCCCAGTGAACCTGGACGGAACTGGTTCGCAGGATTCCTTCGCCATTGAGTATGATGTGGAAAGGCTGAAGCGTGTTATTGAGAAGATGGTCTTGGGTCTGTTTTACCACGAGTTTTCCATGTACGTCCCTCTTGATCATCGCGTTCTTCCCCGCGTCAGTCATGATCCTAGACGTATGCCTGAAGAACTCAACCGATGGATTACCCGTGGAAATGTTAGGGCGATCGGGAGGGAATTTGGTTATCTATTCAGACGATTCAAGAACAGCGAGTACGCCTCGATTTGGTACCTTTGCTTTTACGACGCGTGGTTTGCAGCCGCCACGATCAGAAGCCCGGATTCGTAATCCCCAAGGCGCGTACGCGCTGATCCTGAGTTGTCCCTGGAGGCCCCAAATGACCAACCCCATCCTCGAATCACTCCTCAATCGCAAATCGATCCGCAAGTACACGGATCAGGTCCCGACCGATGAGGTCGTCCAAACCCTTGCCCGGGCAGCGCAGCAGGCGCCGTTTGCCACGCAGTCGTGCAGCCTGCTTTTGACCCGCAGGCGCGAGAAGCACCCGTTTCGGGCGCCGCTGTTCTTCACGATCTGCGCCGACCATCACCGGCTCGGACTGATCATGGCCAAACGCAACTGGCGGATCGTGACGAACGACGCGATGCTCTTCTTCTACGGTCTCCAGGATGCCTGCCTGATGGCGGAGAACCTGGTGGTCGCCGCGGAGAGTCTCGGAATGGGAAGCTGCTTTATCGGGCAGGATGAAGCCAGCATCAAGCGGCTTCGCAAGCAGTACAAGCTCCCGCCCAGGGTCCTCCCGGTCGTGCAACTGACGGTCGGGTATCCCGCCGAAGACCCACCGCCGCGTCCGCGCTACCCGCTCGATTTCTTCCTCTTCGAGGATGTCTATCCCGAGTTCACCGACGAGCAGATCGAGCGGGCGATGGCGGTCATGGATGACGGCTACATGGGGCAGGACTACTACCGCAAGGCCCGCCTCATTCTTCCGTTGGAGGGTGGCCGCGAGGAGACATTCACCCACGACACCTATGGCTGGACCGAGCACATCTCGCGCAAGTGGGGGCAGTGGCACGCATCACCGGCGGCATTGCTGCAGCAGTTCGCCGAGTGCGGCTTTGACATCGCGCGGGATCGGTCAGCCACGTAGGTCAGGAGCCCCGCGCTCGCAATTGAACGTGATTCGCACGTATTGGCGGGGAGCGCGGTGCTCTTGACCTACAATCCCCGCATCCCGGTTGTCATTTCCGCGGGAGCGGGAATTCAGCAACGCTTTCGATTAGCGTAACGGGATGATCGTCCCCACGCCGGTACGATCGTGGTAGACCATCACATCGATGCCGGCGTCGGCGAGACGCCGCCGGTCGCCGACGCTGAGACTGTCGCCGGTGGTGATCTGGTCGAGGAGATCGCGGGCGTTGCGGGAAGGATGCGTCAGATATCCGTTCGCGACATTCTTCTCGTGGATCGTCTGGAAGTACATGTAGAGATTGCATATCTGACTGGCGCGGACAATCGGCCCCTCATAAACCGCCGTGATTGACCGATCTCGTTTGACTCGCTCATATACTGCCGCTGTCGGCAGGTGCATGACCGATGTCTCGCCGCGCGTGTTCTCCACAAACAGGATCGCGACAAGTATCAACGCTCCGGCGGACAGGGCGGGAGTGAGCAGGCGCCGGTGTCGCGTTGTCCTCCGCAAGTGGTCGATCCATACTGCCAGTCCCTGCGCGCAATAGACCGCCAGACACAGATGCGCTACCGTCGCAAACCGCATCGGGACACGCGACAGATTGAGAAAGGGCACATATTCGAACAGCCAGCGAAACGGCAGCCACCCATCAAGGAGACGGCGGTCGCCGATCTTCAAGGTCGGACCGAGTGACAGAACCAGGAAGATCCCCGCCAGAATCAACCAGAGCGCAGGGACGCGGCGCCGTCCCAAAACCACAACGATCAGTGCGGCCGCCGGGAGCAGCCAACCCAGGAAGACCTCGCCGCCGAGGAAGGTGCCAAATGATTCGGTGCTCCCCAGCCACCGCGCGACCAGACTCTTGGCGTGCGCCGGCGTGACAAACCGCTGCACATCGGCCGAATACTCAACCGTATCCTGCCAGGTGACATTCCAGTCGGAGTCGGTCTGGTGAAGTTCCCACAGTCCCAGCGAACACACGATTGCGGTCAGGGCGATACCGGCGAGGGCGCCGCGCCAGAGACGGCCCCTCTCCGCAGATCGCAGGATGATCCGCGACGTCAGGAGCGCATACGCGAGCAGAAACAGGACGACATAGGCCGCCATCGTCATGGACGAGTAGAAGGTGATCCCGAGAAAGCAGACGGCGGCGAACATCGTCCGGAATCGCGGTCGGGACAGCCAGCGGATCGCGAAATGAATCGCCCACAATCCCCAGCCCAACGAGAGCAGATTGAGATGGTTCAGGTGCCAGAGCCGAAACGGCGACACCGTGACCACGATACTCGCGACGAAAGCGGCGAACACATTGCCGGTCAGATGCCGCGTCAGAGCGAATGCCCCCAGACCGGTGACAACGAATGACGCGAACAGCAGAATGTTGTAGACGATCGGCGCGTTGATCGAGGCACCGTTAACCGCCGACACGAAAATCGCGCACAGACCGGTAAACGGGCTGAGGTGGTATCCCAGCCCCGTACCGTGAGGGTAGTAGATCGCATCAGTCCAATACGGGTTCTGTCCCAGCTCGAACAGCGCGCGCTTCAGCCACCAGAACGACCAGATCGTCTGGAACTGATCGCTCGAAAGATCGGCGAGTGCGGTGTGCGTTGTCGCACGGAAGATCAGCGGTTGGGTGAACAACGCCGCCAGCCCAAGATGAGCGGCGGCGAGAACGGCGTAGGTGCGCAACTCCGCAAGAAGTCGGCGTGACCTATGTGTGTCACCGGGGGAACCGGTGGGCTGCGGTTCGGTAGGAGCCGGGGCTGGTCCGCTCATCGATGCCCGGCTTACCCTTCCAAGTGAACCAGCACATCAGGAAGCGCGGTGATAAGATCCGATGCGACCAGAGATCGTTCGCCGACCTCCGCGGCGGCATAATCCCCCGCCAAGCCGTGAAGGTAGACACCGAGCAACGCGGCGACCAGCGGATCACAACCCTGTGCGAGGAACGAGACGATGATCCCGGTCAGCACGTCGCCGACGCCACCAGAGGCCATCCCCGCGTTGCCGGTGGGATTGAGGTAGACGTTTCCCTCAAGGTCGGCGACAAACGTCGGCGCCCCTTTCATCACCGCGACGCAGCCGAACCGCGCCGCCGCTTCACGTGCGAATTCCTCGCGATTATCGACAATGTCGGCGGTCGTCCGACCCAGCAGACGCGCCATCTCTGCTGCGTGCGGCGTGATGATCAGCGGCGTGTCGTTGCCGTCTTCAAGAACCGCCGGATCCTTGGCGCAGGCATTGAGACCGTCGGCATCAAGCACGGTAGGCCTGGTTCGGCGCTGCACGAGACGGCGGACGAGTTCCTGCGTTTCGTGATGCATCCCCAGGCCGGGACCGATCGCCACCGCGTCGACATCCTTCAGGTACCGGGCGATCTCACCCAATCCCCGCCGCGCCAGCGCGCGCCGCTGACGGACTTCGGGGAGGGGACGCACGACGGCTTCGATTGCGTTGACGTCGACCGCATCGACGACCGATGCCGGAACTCCCGCAAACGTGAGCCCCACTCCGGTATGCATCGCGGCGTTGGCGGCCAGGGCGACGGCGCCGCTCATGCCCGCCGATCCACCGATAATCATTGCCTTGCCGAATATCCCCTTGTGCCCGTCGGGAGGACGCTCCGGCAGTGCCGCGCAGATGAACTCCTCGGTGACGAGCGCGAGCGCGATCTGCTCCTTATCCACCGCCTCTCGAGGGATGCCGATGTCGATCTCCTCCAGTTTTCCGACCAGACCACGTCCCGGCCACAGCCACTGGCCGCGTTTGTACGCGGCAAGCGTCATCGTAAAATCGGCGTCGACAACCGTGCCGGCGGCAGCGCCGGTCGTACCGTCAAGGCCGGAGGGCGAATCGACCGCGACAATGCGCACGCCCGATCCATTCATCGCCTCAATCACGGCCGACGCGAGGCCGCTAATCGGACCGCGGAAACCGGTCCCGAAGATAGCATCAACGAGAAGATCGTAATGATCGAGATCGGGTGTCGCCGCGTCATCCGCGAGTTCTCTGATCGTCAAGCCCATCTCCTGGGCGCGTTCGGCGTTAACAAGGGCGTCGCCCTTCAGTTGGGCGAGTGAACCGAGGAGGAGGATCGTGATTTCGGTATGAGCCTCGGCGAGGTGGCGGGCGATGACAAACCCATCGCCGCCATTATTCCCGCGTCCGCACACGATCGCGACATGGGCGCCGCTGGTCATCTCGCCCAGGACCTGATCCCGAATGCGCTCGGCGATCCCGCGTCCGGCGTTCTCCATCAGGGTGAGGCCGGGAATGCCCATGCCCTCGATCGCCCGCCGATCGATTGCTTGCATCTGGGTCGGGGTGACGATGCGAGGGAGTTGGTATGGTTTCATTATGCCGTCTCCTGCCGAACGAGCCGTCGGGACAACTCAAACGGGATTGCCGACCGCCCGCATCCGTTCCACGTACGACGCCGCACGCTGGGCGGCCGCTTCGGCAAAATCGTCGCCCTGTGAAGCGTACAGGATGTCGCGCGAGACGTTGATGACGGCGGGCGCGTCGCCGGCGGTGCTGATCCCAACGACGGTCTCGAGATCACCGCCCTGCGCGCCGATGCCGGGGATCAACAGCGGTGCGGTCGGGGCGGTCAAACGAATTTCTTCGAGGAGAATCTCGTGACGCGCGCCGACGACGAGACCAAATGGCTTTTCGATACGTTCCAGCAGCGCGATCACGCGGTGATAGATCCGTTCCCCGCCGACCGCTGCCGTCTGGATATCAGCGGAGCCGGGATTGGAGGTCAGGCACAGGACAAAGGGTATCTTCCCGGGGAAATCAAAGAACGGTTCGAGGGCATCGCGCCCCAGATACGGGTTCACCGTCGCGGCATCCCCACCAAGATGTTCGAAGAGAAAACGCGCGTAGTGGCGGGCCGTGTTGCCGATATCCCCGCGCTTGGCGTCAAGAATGACGGGAATATCCGAGGGAACCTCGGCCAGCAGCCTCTCCAACTGTGCGATCCCGTTGGAACCCGACGATTCGAAGAAGGCGAGGTTGGGCTTGAAGGCGCAGGCATACGGTGCCACCGTGCCGACAATCGCCCGGCAGAACTCATAGAGCGGCTGGGGTGCGGAGGCGATGGCGGGCGGCATCTTCTCGGCGTCCGGATCCAGTCCGACGCAGAGCATCCCGCCGGTCTTGTGTCTCCGATCGGCCAGCTTGTCCAGGAAACCCACTGTTGCCTCCCGTTTTGCTCCGTTGATTGCCCGGATTCAAGGATGGTTCTCCGGTGACCGGAAGGTAGAGCGATATGGGCACTTTTGCAATTACGTTAGGCCGATTGACAGAGGCCTGCCGCCCAGGGTCTACCGCCCGGCGGGGAGCTCAAGGCGACCGATCAGATCGGCGACCCGCTTGATGCCGCGCGCCTGCATGTAATCGGCCAGTTCCTCGGCGATTCGCACCGCGGCATCGGGCCGGCGGAAGGTCGCCGTGCCCGCCTGCACTGCGGCGGCGCCGGCGATGAGGAACTCGGCCGCGTCCGTGCCGGTGGTAATGCCCCCGATCCCGATGACCGGGACTGTAACCGCGCGGGCGATCTTGAAGACACAGGCCAGGGCGACCGGTTTGATCGCCGGGCCGGAGAGGCCGCCGGTGACGTTGGAGAGGCGCGGGCGGAAGGTGTTGTGATTGATCGCCAGACCGACGAGCGTATTGATTGCGGAGATCGCATCCGCGCCGCCGTCGACCGCCGCGCGGGCCAGCGCTGCGATATCGGACGTGTTGGGGGTCAGCTTCACGATGATCGGCAGCACCGTCGCATCACGGACCCGGCGCGTGCATGCCGTCACCCAATTGGGGTCCGAGCCGTGATCGATGCCCTTGGCAACATTCGGGCAGGAGAGATTCAGTTCGAGAAGGTCGATCCCTTTTTCCGATGCGAGACGTTTGGCCGCCTGCACGTAGTCGTCCTGTGTACGACCGACGATGTTGACGACCACGCGCGTCGGCATCTTGCGCAGGCGGGGCAGTTCCTCGGCGATGAACGCCTCGATCCCCATATTCTGGAGTCCGACGGCGTTCAGCAGTCCCCCGGCCGTTTCCACCGTCCGCGGGTAGGGATGCCCCGATCGCGGTTCGAGCGAGACCGATTTGGTCACCATCGCGCCGAGTCCCCGCGGGTCGCACCACTCGGCGATTTCCTCGCCCATCCCCGCGGTGCCGGAGGCGGTCCAGACCGGAGTCGGAAACGTCACTCCGGCTATCCGGACTTTCAGATCGGGTTGCAGTTTCTTCTTCATGTGTCACACATGCCGCATCATCGAAACGAAATGGATCCAGCGTCGAAGACCGGTCCGTCGCGGCACACACGGCGGTACGTTTCGTATCCGCTCGCGTCGCGCGCGGTCACGACGCATCCCATGCAAACGCCGAATCCGCACGGCATTGAGCGTTCCAGGGAGACCTGGCAATCGATTGCGCGGTCGGTGCAGAAGCGCGCCAGCGCTTCCATCATCGGTTCCGGCCCGCAGCCATAAACGATCATCCTGCGGTGATCGGCGCCGCTCTTCTCGATGAGGCGCGCCAGCAGATCGACCGCGGTTCCTCGCAATCCCCGGGTACCATCATCGGTGGCCCAGTAGGGCCGGAGGCCGAGCTTCGACAGTCCCATTGGGGCCAGTGCCAGCGCACGTGTCCGGGCACCCAGAATCATGACCGGCTGCGTGAGGCTGTTCCGTGATTGCGTAGCTGAGATTATCTCGCAGGCCCAGAGACGCAACGGCGCCATCCCCAGGCCACCCCCCACCAGCACCGGGATCTGGCCGCGACGCGGGGGCCGGAAGCGATTCCCGAGAGGTCCCAGGACGTCAACGGTCGTTCCGTGGGGCAGGCAGGTCAGGCAACGGGTCCCCTCGCCCAGCACTTGGAAGAGGACATCGAATGTCCCCGCGTCCGGGTCGGTCGCATAGACCGAAAACGGGCGTCGGAAGAGGTGACTCTCGCCGGGGAGCAACTGTACGAACTGCCCTGCCCGCGCCTGACCTGCGATCAGGCGGTCGGCGTACCGCTGCTGGTAGATATCGGGTCCGATGCGACGTGATCGGACGAGTTCAGCGAGGCGCGGCCGCCTCACGGTTTGCCGCTCTGGCTGGGGTCGAAAGGATCGATTCCGTACTTGTCGAACTCGTCGCGTTCGCGCGCCGGCGGTGTGATCGTCATCTCGAATCGGTATTGGATGTTCAGCGAGTCGGGCGGGATCGAGTCCGCCCAGAACTTTGTCAGGTCCAGCGTCGCGTTGGCCGCCTCATTGATGTCATACGAAGGCGACGGCTGCAGCACTTCATACGATGAAATCTCGCCGGCGAAGTCAATCAGGATCTTGTACACGATCACATGTTCCCCAAGGTCGGAACCGATCTCCGACTGCGGGTAGACGAAAAGGCCGACCTGTTTTGGTATGGGGGCCAGCGGCAACCGCGCGTAGGCTGCCGTTGAGTCGGCGAGTGAGTCGGCCTCGGCAAGCTCCGGCTCGGCTTGTTGCCGCGTCGCCGGCGCCTGCCGCCGCTTCGGACGTTCAATCGTAGTCTTGAGGCGTTCCTGCGACGCGCCGGCGATATCGGTCTGCGGGTATTCCGCCGCGATCTCCTCATACGCCCATATGACGGAGGAGTCCCCGGGCGGGAAGTGCCGATCGGTCAGGGCGACCACCGCGTACTCGGCTGTCGGGATCAGGCGTGACTGCGGATAGCGCTCGATGAACTCCTTTAACCGCTCGACGCCCAGGTACGCATTATCCTCTTTAAGGAAGGCCCGTTCCGCCCGCGCATACGCCCAGGCGGGATGCGCCGTGTCGGCATCGGTCCCCTGCCAACCGAGTAGCCTGATCGCATCGCCGGCGTAATCCGTGTATGGGTACTCGGCGAGGACGCGCCGCAGATGCTGGTGTGCCGCGGCGGTGTCGTGCTTCTCAAGATAGGTGTCGGCCGCACCCAGAAGGGCTTGCGCGGCGAATGGGGTTCCTGCGTACTGGTCGGCCAAGTTGTCATACTCGGTGACGGCCGAATCCGTGTAGCCGAGGTCGAAACGATACAACTCGGCCAACTGAAGTTGCGTTCGTGCCGAGACGGCGATATCGCCGTAGGCCGTGCGGCGTCGGGCGCGTTCCTCCGCGCGTCGTTCCCGTTCGACGCGGGCGGGAGTGCTCGCTTCCAGTTCAGCCCACGCCTCCAAAGCGGAATCCGACGGGGTCGGCGGTCCCAGCAGTCTGCCGAAGCCGAAAGGATAGAGGTATCCGGGAGTGGGCGGCCCCATGAGAGAATCTTGCCCAACCAGGGACCACCACATCGAAGGCGCGAGCAGTCCGTCGCGAATCCGGTTGAAGTGAATATCGGTCCGGCTAATAAGTGGTCCGAGAGTCGGCGCCAGATCGGACGGTGGTCCGAATTTCTCCGGGGCGAGAGCCGCCGCCTCCGGAAGCGCCTCCGCCGCCTCCATTTCGACCAGTTCGTCTGTCGGTGGTGTCGGCGGGCCGTGAACCGCGAGGCCGTCGGCACGAACGATCCCGGCGGCGGCGTACTCCACCGCGTCAACGAGAGTGTCGGGATTGATGTTCAGTGCGCGGGGGCGGGCGGCGAGCGGTGAGAAGGTGACCGCGCGCTCGATGCCCGGGAGATTATTTGGATCGTATGGCGTGCCCGACCCGATTCTCGTCCGTTGCGTCAATTCGCCCCGACCGAGCTCTTTGCGAAACTCGGTGAGCTTGGCGATGTACGCGGAGCGGGCCAGAGCCAAGTTAGCCAATTCGCCCCGTGAGTCCTCCTGGCGGCACAGGTCGTACAGGTCTTTCGCGGAAACCAGATCCCCTTCGTCGTACTGTCGAATTTCAGCCATCCGGAAATAGGCTTCCGCCGACCATTGAGTCAGCTCCAGCGCGGCTGCCACCTGCTCATACTGGCGCCAGGCACCGGCCTTGTCGCCGAGGTCTTTCAACCCGCGGCCCAGCATCAGGCGGATCGTGCCGATGGAATCGTAGTATTCATCCTGCTCGGCCATCGTCCGGAAAATGGCGATGCCCGAGTCAGGGTATCCCCCTTCATACCATGACTCCGCTGTGCCCAGAAGCGCCTCATAGGAAACGAGAGGTTCCTCGTCTTCAATCAGGGGTTCGTAAAGTGGGATCGCTTCGAGGGGACGTTCCATCAACCGGGTCTGCTCTGCCGCCCAGAGTCGGGACTCGAGCGCGCGGTCGGAATTGCCGTATTCGTCGAGAATCAGCGTATAGGCGGCGAGGGCGGAGTCGTGCGCCCCGGTGGCGGCAAAATACTCGCCCCGCTGGAAGATCGCCTCGGCACGCCACTGTTTCTTACGCGCGGTTTGTGCGAGTTCGCTGAATGTGCGAAAGGCCGCTTGTTGATCCCCCAGTTCCACCCGACACCGGGCGAGGTAGAGCTGCGATTCCTCCGCAAACTCCGATTCGGGATGGGTTGCCAGCAGGTCGCGGAATCGTCGTTCAGACTTGGCGAATTCGGTCATCCGGAAGTACGACACGCCGATCATGAAGAGCGCATCGTCATAATACTTGCTGTCCGGATGCTCGTCGACCACCTTCTGGGCCTTATTGATCGCATCCTCGTACAGGCGCTTGGAGGTTGATACACGTTGCCGTCCCGGGATCGGACGGTTCTCCCGTTCCGCCTTATTGAAGAGCTGCTTGGCGTTGTAGTAGGTGTTGAAATACACGCAGCCGCCGCCGGCGAGAGCTGCCGTCAGTGCGATTAGACATACTGCCACAAGCCCTCGACGGCCGACACGGAATCGACCCGTTCGGGGTGGCGCAGATTGTCTTTCGTCCGGTATCATCCGGTTACGGCCCTTGGCGGAATCCCTGTGTCAGGCCGGCCGCCGTGAGCGCGGCCAGTGCCTGTTCATATTCTTCGGCGGTCAGGCGCCGTCCCAGAAGGGGGTGATCGCCGACCTGGTGCGCCGGGAAATACTGGCTCATCAGGCTGACGTGCGTTTCGGGCGAGATCTCTTCGGCCAGAAAGCGAAAGACCTGCTCCGATCCCGAAAGTCCCCCGGGGAGAACGAGATGTCGAACCAGAAGCCCGCGCGTCGCGACCCCCTCGTCATCGATCTGTAAGGTGCCGACCTGGCGGTGCATCTCCTGAATGGCAGCGCGGTTGACCGTGGGGTAATCATCCGCTTTAGAGTATTGCTTGCCGGGTTCGGCCTCGCCGTAGCGCATGTCGGCCAGATAGACATCGACCAGTCCCTCAAGGAGCTTCAACGTTTCGACGCGCTCATAGCCGGATGTGTTCCAGACAATGGGAATGGAGAGCCCCTGGTGGCGCGCCTCGAGGATGGCCTCGATCAATGCGGGGGTGTAATGCGTCGGTGTCACGAAGTTGATGTTGTGCGCCCCCGATCGTTCCAGCTTCAGCATTATAGTCACGAGGTCCGGCACTGTCACGACATCCCCGACACCCATCTGCGAGATCGGGTAGTTCTGGCAATAGACGCAACGGAGAGAACATCCCGAGAGGAAGACCGTGCCCGAACCGCCGGTTCCGGAGATGGGCGGCTCCTCTCCGTGGTGCAGGTTCCAACTGGCCACTCTCAGGTCTCCGCCTGAGCGGCAGGTGCCCGATTCTCCGGCCAGACGGGCCGCGGCGCACATCCGCGGGCAGACGACGCACTGCAGGAGCATCTCCCGGGCACGCTTGAGGCGCTTGCGGGCGCCGGGGGAATCGGGATCGAGGCGTTGAAACCCGTCACCGGGGATACCACCCCGCACCCGGACGATCTTCGGGAGCGCTCTTTTCCTGCCCAGTCCCATCATGCCGATTGCTCGTCACCCTTGCTCTGCCGCGGGCGGGTCGGCTCCACGGCACTGCTGTCCTCAATCCGCCAGTCCCAAACGGCGACTGACCTCCGGTAGAATTATACCCGAAGGCCCCCTCAGGCAGACATCGAAAAGCCCCGATAATTCAGTCTCTTCGGGGTTGACCTCGATCATGAAGGCGCCGGCCGATCTGGCGATTTCAATTAGACCCGCCGCGGGATAGACAATGCTCGAGGTCCCCACACTGACGAACACGTCTGTCTGGCGGACGTCTTTCCAAGCATCATCGACGGTCCGGGCGGGCAGCGTTTCGCCGAACCAGACAACATCGGGCCGTATCGGGCCGCCACAGGCACAGTGAGGCAGTTCGCCGTCGGGACCGACCCCGAGGTCCCCGGCAGGCTTGCGGCACCAGTGACAGCGCGATCGGCAGATGTTGCCGTGAAGCTCATAGACGACCTGCGAGCCGGCACGGTGATGCAGGCCGTCGACATTCTGTGTTACCAGGCTGAAATGGGGAAAGTGTCTTTCCCAGCGGGCCAGTGCATAATGTCCCGGGTTCGGATTTGATTTCGCCATCAAGTCACGGCGAAACGTATACCATTCCCAGACCGTCCGGGGGTCGGCCTCGAAGGCTTGGGGCGTGGCCAGTTCCTCCGGTCGGTAGGTGCGCCACAGGCCGCGCTCGCCCCGAAACGTCGGGACGCCGCTCTCAGCGGATATACCCGCACCGGTGAACGCAGCCACCGCCTCGGCACTACTGAGGGCTGCAATTGCCGCCTCTGGTATCGACGGGACCGGCATCACGACAATATATTGAGTCCATGAGCCTACACCAAACCGCTCCCTGGCATTCCGGCGCAAGAATCCAGTCCCGCCCTGCGGGGTGCCATGGCGGGTGGTGTCCGTCGCCTCGGCCGGGCAGCCTGATCACGGCGGCTTTGGCCTTGGCGCTGATGCTCCTGCCGGTGGGCGCCCATCCGAATCAGCTGCCCGATGATCCCCAAGAGGCAGGTCCGGGTGTCGGGGCTGTCGACAGGACCATGGACTCCGTGCCGCCCGCAATCGACTCCGCTCGTGCCGGCGAGGCCCTGAAGGCTCTGTCCACTCCTCGCGCCGACACCGCGACCCGAGCCGGCATGGAGCCGGGCTTCTTCAAATCGCCCACAGGGGCACTGCTACGCTCGGTCGCGTTCCCCGGTTGGGGGCAGTGGTCCAACGGGAAGAAAAAGAAGGCCGCGGTTTACTTCGCCGTGGAGACCTTCTTCATCACCAAAGCCCTCATCTGGCGGCATCGGGCCCGGGAGTCGGGCATTGACTTCACGACGTTCGACTTCGCCCGGGACCGGCGCAACTTCTACTACTGGCTGACCGGATTCACGATCTTCATTTCGATGTTCGATGCCTACGGTGACCGTTATCTCCTCTACCTCGAGCGGACCCGTGACGCCGGCGATGAATTCTGGGGGGGGCGCCGGCGGGACGCGTCGGCCCTCCTGGAACAGGCAGACCCTGCTGTCTGGCGGCTGGTGCTGGAGGTACGCTTTTAGACGGGCGGCCCCGCGGGACCATCGAAACCCGCCGGAATCTCCCGTACGTTGAGCCACTTTTTGCCGATCTTGAACGTATAAACGCGCAGACGCTTTGCCGAGGATTCCCATGACCATGCCTGCCCCGCCCCGATCGTTCGTATTTCCGCCATCACGAGGACGATGGCTGCGCCGGACCGCGTGCCTCCTCCTGGCGGCAGTGATTCTCGCGCCCGTGGCCGCTCCCGCCCAGTCGCTCTTGATCCCCATGGACGAAACCCAGCAGGATCACCTCAAAGCCTATGGGGTGGCTTTCCACCTGCTGACACGGGGGGTCAAGGTCGAGTGGCTGCTGAATTACCGCGGCGGTTCGTTTCTGGCCAACTACTACGCCGACATCGCCGATACCTGCGACGTGCGGGGGGTCGTCTATGATGCGATCGGCGACGCACAGGTCGCCGCGATCAAGGCCACCATCGAAGACGAGAACATGGAGTCGGTCCTTCTCGAGAAGGCACCGGCGATCGCGATTTATGCTCCGTCCGGCAATGAGCCCTGGGATGATGCCGTCACGCTCGCCCTCACCTACGCGCAGATCAACTACACCGTGATCTGGGATGAGGAGGTGCTAAACGGCGATTTGGACCTGTACGACTGGCTGCATCTCCATCACGAGGACTTCACGGGGCAGTACGGCAAGTTCTACGGATCGTATCGCAATGAGCTGTGGTACCGTCAGGACGTCCAGATGAACGAGGCGATGGCGCAGAAGCTCGGCTTCCGCAAGGCCTCCGACCTGAAGCTGGCCGTCGCCCTGACCATCAAGTCGTATGTCACCCGCGGCGGTTTCCTCTTCGCCATGTGTTCGGCGCCGGAGACTTTGGACATCGCGCTGGCCGCCGGCGACGTCGACATCGTGCCCTCGCCTTTCGATGGCGATCCCCCTGATCCCAACTGTCAGGCGGGCCTCGACTACAGCCGCAGCATGGCGTTCACCGATTTCACACTCTCGCTCGATCCCAACGAGTACTCGCATTCTGACATCGACACGTCGCCCGACCGCATTTCCTCGCGGTTCAATCCGGCCGGCGACTACTTCCGCCTGTTCGAGTTCTCCGCGAAACTGGATCCGGTGCCGACGATGCTGGTGCAGTGTCATGTCGACGCGGTCAGCGGGTTCATGGGGCAGACGACGGCCTTCCGCAAGAGCCTTGTCAAAAAGTACGTCATCCTGCTGGGCGAGAATGAGGGGCAGAACGAGGTGCGCTATCTCCATGGGAATCTGGACAAAGGCACGTTTACGTTTCTGGGCGGGCACGATCCCGAGGACTACCAGCATCTGATCTACGATCCGCCGACGGAACTCGCCCTGCACAAGAACTCTCCCGGTTATCGTTTGATCCTCAACAATGTTCTCTTCCCGGCCGCGCGCAAGAAGGACCGCAAGACCTGACCCCGGTCTGGTGAGCCGTTTGCAGGCGCCCGCAAGCGGGGAAATGATCGTTCTTGCGTGATCCGGGGCGTGCGCTATATTACTGATGCCCTGTGTTGTGATGGAGTACCAACACGGTTTTGGGAGTGATGCCGCAGGGGCACCGACGCGCCGGGGGGGGAAACGTCGGTGATGGTTGCTGCGCAGTGTGTTCCGGATCAGGGAGGTCTTTCATCCCCGCTGGCCTCCGGCGGGTGATTGAGCCGGGATACAAAGGGGGGGGGAACCTCCCACGCTTACCTTGGTTCTGAGGTTTGGAATCGTCCGAATCGGAGATCCTCATATGTGCCGCCGGACTACATTCTGGAAAGGGTGGTTGTATCGTGAAGCGGCTTGTGGTCATTGTTGATAATCTCATGGAGGACAGCCCTGTCGCCGAGCGTCTGCGCGAGCGCGGCGTCGAGGTCACGGCCTCCAATCTGCTGGCCGGCGATCTGCGCATCACCGACAATTGCGCGGTCATGCACATTTCGGCGGAGGAATTCGATCGCTGGATTCTGGCGAAGGAGTTCTTCCGTCGCATCGCCGAATTCAAACGTGCGGTCGAAGAACCGGTGGTTATCGTCGAGGGGAAACGGCCTTCCGGAGGCCGGGCGCCGTCGCCGGACTCGGTCCGCGGCGCCCTCGCTTTCGTGGCGGTGCACAACCGGGTTCCGGTTCTCTTTACGGCGACACCGAAGGAAACCGCCGATTTCGTCTTTGCCATGGCCAATCAGGTGCAGAACGGGATGGGGGAGCGGATCGGCTCCACCGTAACCGGCGATGAGTCGTGCCCCGGTGGCAACGGTAAGGGCAAAGTCGAATCGCTGAGACCGTGCGAGGAGATCATGCAGTTGGTGCCCGACGTCGGGCTCAGCACGGCGCGCGCGATGCTTGAACGCTTCGGGAGTCTGCGCGAGATCTTCTCCGCCTCGGCCAAGGAACTGGCCAAGGTTGACGGTCTCGGCCCCAAGAGGGCAAAGAAAATAGCCGCCTTCTTCGAGAGCAACTGCGGCACGTAGTCCCGGCCGACCTGCCTCACCCGCCGCGCTCCGGGGTGTCGCGGCGGGTTCCATTCACACCCTGAACATAGCGGTTCCCCGTTCGGCATGTATCATCGCGCGCGGGTGATCCGCGTCATCCGGTCGTCCCCCCCAGGCTCACTGTTCTGCAGGGAATGCGGCGGTTCCGTGCGGCCACACGACCGCGCATCCGGGGAACGAACAGCCCGGGTCCTGGAGTAACCGGAAATGTCTTCTGGAGCGGCGTCTAATACCAGTGGAGCCAGTCGAAGAAGAGGAACTGCACGCGCTGGATCAGAAGCGAGATACGGGCCATTACCGTGAAGCCGAATGCGGCGCCGAAGCCGATCATCAGAACACCGATGCCGAACTTGGCGGTCACGCCGGTCACGCCTTTGTGTTCCTTCGAGAAGAAGAAATAGACAAGGCCGGCGACGACGCCAACGAGGATCAGCGTGTTGTTGAAGCTGGTCAGGAACAGCGCGCCGGGTGAACGCCAGTATTCGATCAGTCCCACCGTGCCGTTGAGTTGCTCGATGACCTTGGCGCGCATCTCCAGCGGGATGGCAACGCCGGTGGCGATGCCGATGTAAAAGGCGAGTGGGTAACGAGAGATCCACGAGGCCTTGCGGGAAAACCGTGTCCACATCAGAGCGCCCAGGATCGTGGGGAATATGTACCACCACTGCCCATCCATCAGTCTCTGATAGACGTTCGGGATCGCCACGTTGTGGAACAGGATCAGCACCCAGTAACCGGCGGAGAGCCCGACGGCCATGTGCTCGGCGAACTTATAGAACGGGTTATCCTTGTAGAGGAACGAGAATATCGCCAGCGTGATGAACGCCGCGATCGTCGTTGCAATGAGTGTTCCCCAGTCCATACTCAATCCGGTTCCTAAACGCTTCCGCTTCCCTGGGGCAGCGACTTCCGCCGCGCGAAGTACGCGACGTTGCCGACGATGATAAACAGGATAATGATGGCGTGGGCGATCATCTGGACTGACATCCCCTCCACCGCCGGGCCGGGCGTGTTAACCAGCATCTCGTACTGAGCCGCGCCTTCCAAGCCCCCTAAGATTCCAAAAATCTGTCCGGTCTGCAGGTAGGGGTAGTAGTCGGTCGCCATGACTCCCGTGACCCCGATCGCCAGCGGAATGCCGTAGCGGCCGTTGCCGTAGGAAATCCACCAGTCGGTCGCCGAGGTCCCGGAGATGTTGATGACCGCCTTCACGTCGTCATAATTCTTGATGTCTCTCATCATCGGAAGGTCGTCCAAGGGCACGTTGTAGTAGTCGTTTGGGAAGGGAATACGGTAGTTCTGCCCCATCCCGAGGATGATGAGAGCGGGATACGGTTTATATCCCAGAAAGACGTAATCGACCCCGTTCTCGATGCGCTCGCCGGTGCGCTCAAAGTGTCGTGCGACCGCCGTGTCAAGCGCTCCGGCCGCCAGCGCCGGACCGAACTGGTGCAGCGACGAGACCACGACCCTGATCCTCTTCTCAAAGCACTGCTTCAGGAATGCCAGTGTCATGGGCTGCAATTCGGCCATAACCGAAGGATCGTAGTCCATGGCCAGATGGATCGCATCGCCGGCCTGCAGCGAATCGACGAAGCCGTGAATACGGCGAGCTTCCTGGGAGATGGGGATGGGAATAATGATACGCGCCTTGACGCCGGCCATGACGGCCAGCCCCAGGATGAGGTACACCCAGCGCCGATCAAGGGCCATCAATCGTTCAAACATGCCCATCAATCACGCCCCAGGAATGATCGCTCGATGCCGAGAACGACCTTGAGCGCCGTCGAGACAATGCCCAAGCCCACTCCGATGATGATGGCGCGCTTGGCGGCAAGGTTAGGAACAGTGAGAATCCACCGGGACAGTTCCGACTCCGGATCAGTAAGCGGTCCCAACGGGAAAAAACGCAGCATGACGATCACCGCCGAAACCAGGAGGATCGTGGCCAGGACCGAGCGCGCCCGGAAGGCACGGTAGGCGGCCGATGCGATGAAAAACGCCAAGAGCGAGAACATGGTCGACGAGACCGGGATGATCATGTTGTCGAACATCCAGCGGACGGGGGGCGCGTCAGCTCCGCGCGTATCGATAAACCCGGCGGCCATGATCGTGGTCAGCGCCACCAGCGTTACGATCGAATATTGCCAGTTATCCTGCCGCTGCCGCACCCGGGTGATCGAGACGCGCACCAGCGAGATAATGCCCAGCGTGAGGGCGAACATGCCGATGATCGGCGGCCAGTCGAGCGCGATAAACTCGTAGAAGAACTCGGAGGTCTCGTGCGGGATATGGTACTGGAATACCATAAAGACGCCGAGAATGAAGATGATAATTATGGGCAGTTGCCGTTTCATCGCCGTGTCTACAAACTCATCCGGAATATCGCGAGAATCCAGTCAACGTTAAACGCCGCACCAACCACGCCCAGTCCCAGAACCGCCAGGAGGCACACCTTGAACCAGTCCTGCGCCTTGAGCGTGCCTAAGAGCTTCGGCTCCCGTCCCAGATACGCCGACGCCGCGTACAGCTCCTCGCCGATCAGGGTGTAGTCGCAGGCGACGACGAAAAACGGAATCTGCGTCACCCGATCGGTCCCCGATATCTGAATCGATCCCGCCAGCGATCCGGTCTCGGCCAGGATCAGCGATTCGGCGTAGAACACGCCCAAATAGAAGTTGGTCGCGGTCTGACGGCGCAGCATCGTCCCGTTGACCGCTGCGACATAGGGAAACTGATCCTGGGTCACGAAGTAGACAATGTCTTCATTGTAATCGTCCGGACGCCCGGCATCCAGGTAGGCCTGCTTGACCGTCTCCTGCGCAACCGACATGACGACCGCATCATAGCAC
Source organism: Acidobacteriota bacterium (assembly GCA_035528515.1). Classification (GTDB taxonomy): domain Bacteria; phylum Zixibacteria; class MSB-5A5; order WJJR01; family WJJR01; genus DATKYL01. The sequence goes on from DATKYL010000063.1 coordinate 25,356, forward strand.
GGGACCAAGAGCTCCGTCCGATGCTCGGCGACCTTCTTGGCGACGCGCGACAGAATCGAGAAGGACGCGATCGTGGCGATTTCGTCCGCGGCGCCGAGTCCCAGGACATACAGAATCGGCCGGTTCATCTCCGTGGCGCGGCCGATGGCCTCATCCACGGCGTCGATTCCGGCCAGCGGACGGATATAGAGTTTTCTGCCCCTCTGGGCGGCGCCGATGAATCCTAAGATCAGGACCGTATAGAGCACAGCGGGGAAACCGATGTGGAGGATGCGGTCGAGATGAAACAGATGGCCGCGCGAATGTACCGGTGGCGTTGTCGGCGAGGAGGCTCGCCCGCCCTCGGCGGTCACGGCGATCACGCGGTACTGAAAATCGACGTAGTCGGGGATGAAATCGCGGCTGTCCCTGATCTTGCCGCCGCGATTCTCCAGTGATGTCGCGCCGGAAGGCACCTGCCCGACCGTGTCCCATTCCCCGCTGGTGAATCGCCAGCCAGCCTCACCGTAGGCATTGCTCGCGAAGATCCGATACGAGGGATCATCCGCCGGGACTTCGTCCACCGGGAACGGACCCTCCATCTTCGGGGTCCGCAGGACTTCGTACATAAGAACGTTGTTGCGACCCCGGATGTCGTCGGCGGAAAGGTCCCACACCACGCCGATGGCGTGGCCGTTATCGTTGGGGGTATCGGTCGCCTGAACGTTGCTCGGGGGGGCGGGCGGGATCGGAGCCGGGGCGGTGGTGGTGTCGACGGCAGTCGAATCAGAAGGTTCCTGGGCGTAACTCGCCGGCGTTCCTGTCAGGAGCGCCCACGACAAACACGCGGCAATGACCGATCCGATGAAGAAATGTCTGCGTGTCGCCATCAATTGAGTGTCCGCTCAAGCCTTTCCAAACGTACTGTCAGCCGTCGATCTTTGCAACGTTTTTGATTCGACGAGGAGGGCTGCATTCCCGCCCGGCGAACCTGACCCAAAACTCACTGGACCAGCCGCAGCCAGTCGCTGAACAGGAAGTCGACCCGCCCGATGAGAAGCGACATACGGCTCATGACCGTATAGCCGAAGGACGCGCCGAACGTAATCATCAGAAACCAGATGCCGATCTTGGCGGCACCGCCGAAAGCCCCTTTATGCTCCTTCGAGAAGAAGAAGTAGACGACGCCAGTCACCGTACCGAAGGCCACGACGATGTTGCCGATCGTCTGATACCAGTCCAGCACGCCGCCGGTGAAGACCTGAATCGGCATGATCGTGTTCTCGAGCTGGCGCATGGCGTTGGACTGGAGATAAGTGATAAACCAGAGTCCCGCGGTCGCGCCGACGATGACGGCCAGCGGCCAGCGGGAGATCCACCCGATTTTCGGGGCCAGCCGCATGAGCATCATGAAGCCGAAAATGCCGGCGAGAAGATAGGCGATCCAGATCCACCCGAACGAAGCCGTACCGAGCGTGTCGATCAACTTGGCCAGCAGGTTCTGATAGTAGAGCTGGACAAACCAGTAGCCGGCGGAAACGCCGACGAAGACCGATTCACAGAATTTATAAAACGGGTTGTCCTTGTACAGGAAGGAGAAGATTCCGAGCGTGAAGAACGCGCCCAGAGTGACCGCGAGGCCATAACTGTTCCACGACAGCGCGAAGAGAACCGCTGAGATGATGAGAACGATGATCGCCGGTAAACGGATGTTCATATCATGGTCCCTGAACTGCTACACTTCCTCAGTGCCTTTCAGGCGCGACGGTCGGCCGCCGACGAAGAAAGCGATGTTGCCCACGATGATGAAGAAGATGATGATCGCGTGGGAAAAAGTCTGCGACAGCATCGCCCGTGTGCCAAAACCGCCCTTGACACCGACGAGGACCTCAAACTCCGCTGCACCCTTCATGCCGCCTAGAATCCCCGTCAATTGTCCGGCTCGGTAGTACGGGTAGACCATCGGTGCCTGGACGGCCGTATTGCCGGCGCCGATCCGGGCGTGGAAGCGGTCGCCCGCAAGCTGCACCCACTCAATCGTGCCGGGATACCCCGACGAGAGACTGAAGACGAAATCGACATTATTGAAATTGGTCACGCCCCGCATGAGATCGAGTTCGTCAACCGGCGTACCACGGTAATCGCGCGGGAAAGCGGCGGCGAAAGACGAGCCCATCCGCTGGATGACAAACTCGCGCCCTTCCTGAAAGCCCAAGTTTACCCAATCGATCCCATATTTGAAGGTCTTGCCGTTATAGGTAATAACGTCGCCGACCTCGCCCTCGATGACGGACGCCAGCGCGAGGTTGGCCTGCTGCGGACCCTGCGGCCAGAGCCCCATGATGACCATCTTGAGGTCGTTTTCAAGACAGTAGGTGATGGCCGCAACCGCCATCGGCTGAAGTTCGGGGGCGGACGGCGGGTCGTAGTCAAACGGGAAGAGCACTTTCGAGCCCGCCGGCAGTTCCTTCAAGGCGTTGTAGAGGGATTCGACCTCGGGCGTGATGTGGATCTTCGGGGAGATCGGCAGGAAGAACGGCGCCGAGACGGCAATCCCGACCGCCAGGAATATCACCCGGCGATCAATCGCCATCAGCCGTTGCCAGAATCCGCCTTGTGTCCCTTTGGCCATTGTGTCAGTGCTCGTTTCCGCTACTCGCCGCCAATGTGCGAACGTTCGATCCCCAGGATGATCCGCAGGGATGTTGAGACGATACCCAGTGCAATGCCGATCATGATCGCTCGCTGACCGGCGGCGTTAGGGAAGTTCATCACCCAATCGGCTGCCCCCGACAGAAAACCGCCGGTGGTGGCCCAAGCTCCGCTGAACGCGTCGGGTGTCAGAGTGCCCAAAAATTCCGCCAAAGGTACGCGTCCCGCCATCACAAAGAAGGCCGCGACCAGGAGCATCGCCGCTTCCCTGTTCCGGGCCCGGAAGGCGCGGTACGATGCCGAGGCGACGAAAAACGCCAGCATCGCGAACATCGTCGATGAGAGTGGCGTGTAGACGCTACGGTACAGATAGTCGTAATGCGTCCCAGGCTCCTGGAAGGTCCGTCCGCCCGAAAACGCGAGCCCGGCAATGAGCATAATCACGAAAGAAGCGATCGTGGTCAGAGCAAAGAACCAGTCCGGCTTCATCTTGGAGCGCGAGTACTGCCCCAAGGCCATGAGCAGGAAGGCGACTGCAAAAAGGATCAGCGGGAAGCGGCCGGCCAGAAACTCATCCGGCGCCCCGACGATCCCCACGATGAGCGCTACGACCACTATCGCCGACGTCACGAGCAACATCGGCTTGCCGAGTTTGTCGAGCGACAACTTGATGAGGTTCAGTGCACCCAGCCAGATCGCGCAGGCCTCGATAATCGAGAACCAGTCGGAGAAGATGTCCGACAGCGAACTGAACGGTTCATGGGGGATGAAAAACTGGACAATGAAGACGATCCCGACGACGCCGGTGATGATCAATGGGATTTCGCGCTTCATAATCCAGATCGTCCGTTTGTCTTATCGCACCAGGAACCAGTGTGATATGTTGTAGACGCCGAAGGTGGCCAGCAGGATCCCACCGATGGCAAACAGGAGAATGAAGAACTTGCCGACGTCCTGCCCTTTGAGCGATCCCAATTGCTTCGGCTCCCTCGACAAATAGGCCGAGGCCGCGAATAGCTCCTCGCCGATCAGCGTGTAGTCGCACGCGGCGACGAAGAACGGGAGCTGCGCGGGCATGGCAGTCCCCGCTATCTGTATGGCCCCGATTGAGTTGCCGGTTTCGGCCAGAATCAGCGATTCGGCGAAAAACGCCCCCATATAAAAGATGGTGGCCGGCTTTTGACGCACAAACATGCCGTCGACACCCGCTGCGTAACCGAACTGGTCGTCGGTCAGGTAATGGACCATGTCCTCGTCGTAGGCATCGGGACGCCCGGCATCGAGATAGGCTTGTTTGACCGTTTCGCGGGCGGCGACCATGACCAGCGATCGCGGCACCGGCACATCGAGTTTGGCATCATAGGTGGCCGCCATCTTGGCGACACGTCCGAGAATAGTCACTCCGGCGATCGTCTGGACATTGTTCATGTCCTGGATACCGGGAATGAAGAAGATCTTGCGGCCCATCTCAGTGGCGCGCCCGACTGCCTCGTCGACCGCCTCCAGACCGGCGATCTTGCGGATGAAGAGCTTTTCGCCGCCCTTGGCCTTGGAGATGAAGTACAGAATCGAGGAGGCGAGGATGACTACCGCGAGCAGCGAGTTAAGGCGCCCCATATGGATCCACTGAGCCGATGATCGCGCGGGTTGTGACGGCCGCGAGATGGATACCGGCGGCTCCACATTCGGATGGTCGGGCGAGGGCAGTGCGATCACCTCGACGACATAATAGTAGTCGATGCCGTCCTCGACGTCCCCGTCGTTGAACTCGGTCATCCCGGCGGTCATCGTCCCGACGGTATCGAACGGGCCGTTGGGCGATCTCCCGCGCAGGAGCTGATACGCGCCGACATTGTCCAGCCCCGCGCCTTCGTCCGGGGACTTATCCCAGCGGACGATGATCGCGCCCCCGGCATCATTCGGGGCGTCATCGGCGAGGATATTGGCGGGCGGCGCCGGTGGCGTCAAGGCCGCTTCCACAATGGCGGTTGTATCGGTAACCTCTGCCGGCTCCTGGGCTGCGACGTTCCGCGCACCGAACGCAACAATCAGAGCCAGCGTGGCAATGACAGCAGTAAAGACCCTTGGATGTGACGTGGGCCGTCGGGCCGATATGATCGTTGGTGTTGGCAATCGACCGCTTCTTCTACCGTGGCGATTCTTCTTTAGTATCGGTCCGGCCCGCGGGTGAGGAGTTCGCGAGCATGCGGAACCTACTTTGGTTCCGAAGGGGTGTCAAGTGCAATTGACCGATCTCACCCCTCCACGGTCATACTATCCGGAGTCCCTGTGGACCAGCTCACTAAGATGTAGGGGACAGTGATGCGTCGCGGCCCCGCCCCGTTCTCGCGCGGAGAAGACGGGGCGGGCAGGATGTTCAAGAAGGGAGGTTTTTCAGATTTCCTCGATCATCTCGACGTTGGCACGGGGGATGATGGCCCGCTTCTTGCCATCGAATTCAACCTCGAGTATGCGCGCCAACGATTCGGATTCGAGCCTCTGCAGCGGAGCCGGCAAACCGGTCACGGTCCCCAGATGACCGAAGTACGGCTGGCGGATCACCCGAACCGGGGTGCCGATCACAAGGCCGGCGATTTCGCCGGCACCGTCGCCGCCGCCAACCTCGACCCCTTCTTTCGGTATGACCACTTCAGGTCGGATGACACCGGCACGGATCTGGGTGGCGCCGTTGATCACGGCCATTTCACCCTCGTGGCGTTTGAAAAGCTGAAAGGTCTTGTCGGCCATCGCGATCGTGCCGAACCCTTCGGTCACGACCAGCGTGATCCCCAGATCTTCCGCGCCGGTGATCGCGACGCCCAGATCGTAACCGAGGAAATTCCGCAGGTCGCGGTCGTCGAAGCCGCCGGCCACGATCCCGCGGGCCTTGACCTCTATCGCCTTTTTGAGTGCCTCGGCGGTGACGCGCGAACCGCCGATCAGGATCTTGCCGGCGCAGTCGGGCGTGATCTTGGCCTCGTCGAGGTCCTCCGATGCGTCGGCACACAGAACCTTGATTTCCCCGTGGGTCTCGCCGCCGATCCCGAAGATTCCCTGCACGAAGGAGCCCACACAGGCAACCGAGACACCTTCCTCCGGGTGCACCTTGACCACGGTTCCTTTCAGGTACGCTTTGACCTGGACCGGCACCGGCATGCCGCGTAAGAGGACCTGGCCGGTGATATGGGAGACGTTCTCAACGGTCCCATCGAACTTTGCTTTGCACTCGGAGCGGAACAGCCCAAAGAACGAACTGGAGCGGGCGATCACTTCGCCTTCGGTGATCGGCTCTCCTTCCTTCTTGAGCATGCACTCTTCGATATCCTCAGGCGGGACGCCCAGAATGTTGGCGACGTTGACCGGTTGGACCGGGCCGGGCAAATGGGTTTGTGCCACGACCGTATCGGGCTCGACGTTGTCGCCCAGCTTGACCAGGACCTCACCCTTGAGAGGGAGGATGCGTTCTTTGACCAACCGAGTCTTTTCGGTGACTTTGAGTCCGGGGGTGTATGCGCGTGCCATTTGTCGTCTCTCTCGCTGTGTGACTTCGTGTTCTATCGAGTGCGTCGGGGGCGATCCGGGTCTTGCGACTCTGCGCGCCGCTCGTCGTGTCTACTCCTCAAACTGAATCGTGGCGGTGACGGTACCGGCTTCGGTGACCGTCGCTCCCACACTGCCCCGGTCGCTCCCCTTCCAGGCGTACAGGGTAATGTCCGCATTGATTTCGCACTGCTCGCCGAGGGTGCAGTCGAACTTGTCGCCCAGTGGGATCAGGCAGCGCGCGATCGAGAACCGGCCGTCGGCATCGGTGACCGCCAGCGGACGCGTGCTGGCATTGAGCAGCGTCTCGACATCCTCGGGATCGACGAAGACCAGGAATTCCGGCAGCGGGTCGAACGACTCGCAGTCGTACGGATTCAGGCGGTACAGCCCCGGCGGGGCCATGAGTCCGTCGTTGTCGTGTCCGGTCCACGTGCAGACCTGGTCTCCCTCACAGGTGAAGCGGGTGACCGATTCGCCGCACCAGTCGGACACGTCGACACAGGTGCTGTCGCCCACCCCGGCGGGACTCGCCTCGGGAACGGGCTCGATGACAAGAGGATACGGAATAGCGACAGACAGGACCTCGCACGCCACCGTGTAATCGATCAGAATACCCGCACCGGCGACCGGCTGCCCCTGCGCGTCCAGCACGCGACCGGTGATGGCGATATCACTCGCCTCGTCGTCATCGTCGTCTGAACAGGCAACCATCGTACAGCACAGGGCGCAGGAAAGGACAATGGCCGCCCACCGGGTCAGGTCAGATCGTTGCGACATCAGAGAATATCCCCTTACTCACGATGCGGGCGGGATATACGCCGCCCGCGCTTGGCATTCACTGTATGGCCACGTCGACCGCAGTCGAGTGACCTCTGCTGATCTCCGCGGGTTCGGAACCGGCGGTCTCGTCTTTCCAAGCACAGATCCGGACCGATGGGGACACCGTTCTCTCCCGGATGACGGCTCCGGCGCTGTCGAGTTCCGGGACAGGTTCACCGACAGGGACCAAACCCCAGCCCACAGCGTAATGGCCGTCGGCGTCGGTGAGGACGAGATAGGCATCGGTGCGTGTCATTTCCAGACACGCTGCCGAGAGGAGAAATGCCTTCGTCGCCGAGACATTACCCCATTCGAGATGGTAGTAGTAGAGGCCGTCCGGCAGCGCGGTCCCGTCGTCGGCTATCCCGTCCCAGCACTCCTCATAAGTTCCGGCGGGGCGGGCTCCGTCAATGGCCGTCCGCACCGAGCGGCCGCTGTAGTCGGTGATCCACAGCGTGACATCGGCGGCTTCGGTGAGGTCGAAGCGGATACAGGTTTCCGGTCGTGGGGCGGTGGCATCGGCGCTCCGGCCCCGAGTTTCCTCATCGACCAGGCTGTACTCAACAGCGACCCGGGCGCTGCGGACCGGGTTCCCGTAAACGTCACGGACGCGGCCGGTGACGGCGTACGTTGCGCTGCTGTCGGTCGAATCGGAACAGCCTGAACCGGCCAGCAGGACCGCCCCCAGCAGGGCTGTGGCGGCGATCAAACGTGTGACGCGCGTGGATTCACGCATGGGAATACCTGTGACTCAGCGGGCGCTACAACCGCTTGAGGGCCTCTGCGGGATAAATGTCCAATAGGCCCATCCATTCCTTCAACTTGGCGACCCGGATCTTGTCGTCGCTGGGGACCTGGAACGGCCGGCCGCGGCCGTCGAGGATGATCCCCACCACGCCG
>DATKYL010000064.1:0-4306 GCA_035528515.1 Acidobacteriota bacterium
GCAGATCGTGTCCGCGTCCTTCGCACCGCACGTGTCGCGGACTTCGACGGCGAGGCAATAGATACCGCTCGTGTCGGGCAGGAAGCAGACCCGATTGGCGACCGTATCGATATAGGCGCCGTCAACAATGAGCGCCATTGCGTCCAAGTCACCGCCGCCGCCGCCCGGCGGAGCCGCGTCGACGGGAAGCATCTCGGTCAGGCCGGCGAGACCGTCCGGATCGTCGACCTCATAAGTGACGCAGATCTCTTCGGGGCTGCACAGGAAAACGTCGACCGGTTCGTCGCCGAACGCGACTGTCGGGGGACGATTGAGCGTCACGGAGACGACGATCGTGTCGGCGTCCGTCTCTCCGCAGGGATCACTCACGGAGACGATGAACGTGTAGCTGCCGCTCGTGTCGGGGACGAAGCAGATCTGATTGCCCACCGTGTCGAACGTCCCCGGCCCGGCCACGAGTGTTTCCGTCAGACCGGCGAGACCGTTCGGATCGTCGAGGTCGTAGGGGATGCAGATGGCCGCCGGCAGGCACTGATTGATCTGTTCGTCGTCACCGAACGTGATCGTCGGCGGTCCGTTCGTTTCGGCGTACACCGCAATCGTATCGGTATCGAAAGCACCGCAGGAATCGGTGACCTGCGCCACAAATGTATAGGTCCCCGTCGTATCGGGGGTAAAGCAGATTTCATTGGTAAGCGTGTCGATGGCCCCGGGACCGACCAGCAGCATCTCGGTCAGCCCGGTAAGCCCGTCGGCGTCAGCGACGTCATATGGGATGCACAGTGCGCCCGGCTCGCACTGGAACACGGGAACGCCGTTGTTGAGCGAAATCGTCGGGACGGAGTTGATCGTCACGTCCACTTGGACGGTGTCGACGTCCGTCAGGTCGCACGAGTCGGTCACCGTGGCGATGATCGTATACAGTCCGGTGGCCGTCGGCGTAAAGCAGACCTGGTCCGCGACGGTATCGATCGTCGCACCCGCCGGACCGGCGACCAGCACCTCCGCCAGACCCGCGGTCCCGTCCGGATCGGTGACCACGTAACCGACGCAGATCACCTCCGGGGCGCACAGGAAGATCGCCGCATCGTCGTCGAGCGTGAGCGACGGGGGCATGTTGACATTGACGTGCACGAGCATCGTGTCGACGTCGGTTTCCAGACACGGGTCGCTGACTTGGGCGACGATCGTGTAGGTGCCGCTCACGTCGGGCGTGAAACAGATCGTGTTCGCCGCGGTGTCGATCACACCCGGCCCGGCAACGTGAGTCTCCGTCAGTCCGTCCAGACCGTCGGGATCGCTGACGACGTAGCCGACGCAAATCGGAGCGGCCGCGCATTGGTTGATCGTGGTGTCGTTGCCCAGCGTGATCGTCGGCGGGTCATTCGCCGTGACGATCACGGTCGATGTGTCGCGGCCGGTGGCGCCGCAGGTGTCGGTTACCTGGGCCACGATGGTGTACGTGCCGCTGGTATCCGGCAGGAAGCAAATGCGGTTGACCGCCGTGTCGATGGAGACGCCGGGCGGCCCGCTGATGATCTCCTCCGTCAGACCCGCAAGGCCATCAGGATCGGAGACGGTATAATCGATGCAGAATTCACCGGGATCGCACTGGAAGGCCGGTGCACCGTCGCCCACGACGATCGTCGGTGGCTGGTTGCGGGTCACCACGACCGTCAAGGTATCCTCGGCCCACGCGCCACAGGGATCAGTGACCCGCACGATATTGATCTTAGTGCCGGCGCTGCCGGATACCACAATCTTGTTGTGCACCGTGTCGATCGAACCGGAACCCGACACAACGCTGACGATCAGACCATCGCTCCCCTCGGGGTCCGAAATCTCATAGGGGACGCAGACCCACTCGAAGTCGCAGAGAAAGAGGCTTGTATCGCGCACGGTGATCGACGGCGGTTCGTTGACGGTGACGATGAAGCCGGAGGCGCAGACCTCGCCGAGGCCGCACGCGTCCACCGGCATGATCGCAATCGAATACTCGTCGGTTTGGGTGACCGGGATGCAAACGGAATCCTCGACACCCGACGCGACGACACGCGTTTCAACCTGCCCGTCAACCAGGATCTCCACCGTCACCGAATCCGCACCCTCCAGAGTAGCGGTGAAGGCGATGCAGAGGGCCGTTGTATCACAGAACGTCACCGTCTGTGGCGGCGTGCAGACGACCGTCGGAATCCCCGCCGGCAGGTGCAGGATCGCGACCATATCGTTGAAGTCGGCATCCGACAGGTACGGCAGGTCCTCCCAGAACATCAGAAACGCCCGCGGGTCACCCGTGGGGTAGAATTTCACGTGTGGCTTGCCGTCGAAGTTGAACTTCTGCTCCGAGTACCAGTACGCGTACGGGGGATGGTAAAGCCGCAGGGCGATGGAATCGGCACCTTCGAGAGCCAGATAGGTGGTATCCCCGGGACCCGCGCTGCCGGGAAGAATACCGTGCACCACCGAGGTGTTGCCCGGCTCGTACCAACCGATCGTGTTTATATTCGCGTCACTCGAGTACTCGGCTACCACCTCGACGAACGCGCAACCCGATAGGGTGTAGAAGAACTCGTTCGGCAGCAGGTCGGTCATGGCGTCGAGGCCGGTGCCGAGATCGTCGAGAATCTTCTGAACGCTCGGTTCCAGCAGCGATGCGTCGGCGGTCAGTTGGGCCAACGAGTCGGCTGTTCTCTGGCCGTACCACGGGTTCGTTGGCGTCGCGACATCGGCCGCCGGCGCCGTGGCACCGTTGGCTGCCGCCGGCAGCGTGATCAGTGCGACAATCACGACACAGACGGCCACCGCGAAAGGACCCAGGATACGTCGGGTTTCTCTACCGTGCCTCAACACAGATCCTCCTGTCGAACTCCCCGGATGATCGGGGGTCAAACGCGCCGCGGCACTCATCCACTGCTGCCGTGCGGCACGCACGGATCATCCGTGCGGATTGCACCCCTACACGCCGAGACGGCGTTGGTTCAGACGAACCAAGACCCGGGAGTCGCTTGCTTACAATAGTGTAAAGGTGCCCCGGTCTTTCTTCTCCGCTCGCGACTTCCAGTCTGACACGACATCCAGCGGGGCTATTGGTTCTGGTTGTCGGTCGTTCGCAGTAAAGAGGGGTGAGGGAGTAACTCCTTATACGCCAATCCGCGCAACTGAAAGTAACACTTGAACTCAGTCTTGTCAAGGACGTCGCTGTGAGCCCAGTACAGGAAAACTTCAGAGACTGCGCAATCGATCGCAGACTCATGCACGCCTCCGGTCGCAGGCGCTCGGCGCCGTCAAATGGGGACTCTGGGAAGCCTATATGCAGCATAACATTAAGAAACCGTCGGTAATTCCTTGTTTGACATAGCGATCATCGTCCAGACATGAGGACGCAAACGCCATACCGATCGACAAAGGCTGCCGGCGGGACGCCTGGTGGGGTCGCTGTCCAAAACTGGACAAGCCGTGAAGGCTCTCTGTCCAAAAGTGAGCGCGGCGCAAGAATTGTGACAGAATCGGTTTCCTTGTGGACAATCGAACTCATTCGCGGCCATGGGGATCACAATTACGAAAAGGTGATCTAATGATAGGCATGGCGGTTGCTTCGAGGACGGCGGCGGCGAGCGGCGTGTTGAGGCCACCGCGAACGGTGATGAAGAGATTGGCTACTGAAAGTCTGGGAGAGAGGGTCTGGACGATAATGAGTGCTGCCAGGACCGATGAAAAGCGGTCGGAGTGTCCGAGCTGCCATTACGTCCTCACGGAAGAGGATCGGATACTCTGCCGCGTGGCCGGTCGCGCCTACTGCCCGCATTGCTGGAGCGCCATGGCGGGGGAGCAGGCAAAGGAACCGGCGGTGAGAAAGACCGGAGGAAAGAAATAGCGTCAGACGATTCCCGCCGGTTACGGGGAAGGGTTGGCAGGGGAATCGGTGAGCAGGGCGATTGTTATCAGTGTGTTATCGGGCCGCAAGGCCACATACCGGGAGGAGCGATGAACCGCAAGGAACGAATTCAGATGGTGCGACGCTTGATGTGGTCGGACAACCAGATCACATTGCCGGAAATCGCCAGGATGTCGGGCGTGTCCCTGCGTACGACGTATCGGGACATCCACTCTATCCTGTCGAGACCGGCGGTTTCCACGCAAGAGATCCTGGTCAACAATTAAGACCGATTTCGCGAAGCACCCTGGTCCCCAGTTGAGGCCCGCGACTTCGGGCTGACACGAATCCGGCGTTGTTCATGAGGCCGCCGTTGACGAGATTGTCGCGGCGGCCTTTCTATGTCTGCCGGTGGCCAAGTCAGGACCTGCA
>DATKYL010000065.1:0-2584 GCA_035528515.1 Acidobacteriota bacterium
GGGTCGAGTCCGTTGTCGGGATCGAGAATGTCAACCTCGGCCTGCGCATCGTCGTACGAAGCTGCCCCCAGTCCGAAGTACGCCTGCGCCAGGATCAAGCGGAGATCCTTCCAATCGATACCCGGGTAGTGATTGAATGACCAGTCGGGATCGATTGCCAGTGCCGCCTGCGCCAGGGAAGTGGCATCGGTGTGTTCACCGCGTGCCAGAGCGACCGCACTGGCCCCGGCGGCGGCATCCACCGATTCCGCCCCTGTGTTCAGCGCCGACGCGAAACTCGTAGCGGCGGCATCAAGTTGATCGTCGAACGCGTACGACCACCCCAACCCGCAGTACCCCTCGGCAAGGTGGGCGGCGTCGGACACATCACCGACAACGTCGGCGAATTCGGCGATCGCCGCGTCATACTGACCCGCTTCGAACTTCTCCCACGCGCTGGTCAGCGATGGGCCACTCGACCCGTTACCGCCGCCGCCGCAGTGCACCGCAAGAAGGCTCGCACAAACGACCACGATCAACTCGATTCGATTTCTCAGCGATATACGCATTGCCAGTCTCCGTCCCGGTCTCGAGCTATTTGATCAGTACCATCCTGCGTGTCTCTGTCGCCGACGGCGTGCGCAGTCGGTAGTAGTAGACGCCCGATGCAACGGTACGGCCGTTCGCCGTGTTCCCGTCCCACCCGATCTGATGCGTCCCCGCCGGCCAGTCGCGATCGGTCAGCGTCGTCACGTGCTGACCGAGAACGTTGAATACTTCGAGTGTCGCGCGGCACGGCCGGTCGAGCGTGAACGCGATGATCGTACCCGCGTTAAACGGATTCGGGTAGTTCTGCTCCAGCAGCGGCGCACGTGGCAAGGGGGCGCTCGCCGCACCGGCGGTCGCGCGAACCTCGAAGATCCCAAGACGGTCGACGAATGCCACCAGCGCTCCGGATCCCGGGTCGACGAATGTGGACAACTGCTCCCAATCTCCCGCGTCGCCCTGTCGGAAGATCGCAACACTTGCCGGATCGATCGTGGGATCACGGACATCAATCCTGAGTTCACCGGGCCGGTCCAGTCGCAGAGAATTCGGTCTGAAATCATAGCGTGTTCCCGTCGACGCGGATTCTCTGAAGAGCAGGACATGATGACTCCCCGCAAGAGCATTCGGAGGGATATCAAGCCGCACGGTGCCGTCGAACGCCGCAAGCAACCCGCCTCCGCCGTCCACCGGGAAGCTCTCGAATGAATCGGTGACTTCCGTCCGGTTCATCGCCCGGTCCAGACAAACCGCCCGCAACGTGATGACCTCGGACCCGGATAACTGATAACGAGCGGTGAACGTGTTATCCAATTCACCGGGTTCATCCACCGTCGTCAGACGCACACCGTTGACCTCAAGGACAACCGACTCGTAGAGCGGTTCATCGGCCACGGCCTGGATTTCGATATGCGACGGCAGAACAGGATTCTGCAACACACCGATCGTGAGACGCGGCGCGGTCGTGTCCGGGATATACTTGATCGTCGCGTAATCGTAGTTCGACCCTTCACCGATACTGTAGCCGGTAACATAGATATTACCGGCAGAATCCACCTCGAGGTCCGTCGCCCCGTCATAATGGGCACTCGGTCCGTCGTAGCGCCGCTCCCAGAGCAGCTCACCATCCGTGCTGTACTTGATGGTGGCGTAGTCCGTGTAGGATGAGGAGGTGCTCAAGCCGGTCACGTAGACACCGCCGTCCGCATCAATCTCAAGCGCAGCCGCATTGTCGACGTCGCCTGCGTAGTCGTACGACTGCATCCATAACAGATGCCCTTCGGTGTCGTACTTCAACGTCATATAGTCCGTCAGGGTGTAGCCCTGATAGGCCATGCCGGTCAAATAGACATTGCCCGCTGCGTCTATCCGGACGCTCTCAACCTTATTGGTCTGTCCGACCAGATCGCGGTAGACTGTTTCCCAGGCCTTGTTGCCGTCGGCATCAAACACAGTGGTGATGTAGAGGCCATCGACGTCGCCCGTCACGCACACCAACCCATTCTGATTCAGTGCCATATCAGTCACGGGGAACCGGACACTGTCCCTCCAGATGTCGCCCTCCGCGTCGTACTTCACCACCGCCACCCGCGAGGCAACGACGGGAAAGCCGTTCCCGTCGAGCCGGACAATCGCATCCGCCTCACTGTCGTAGCTCCCCTCCCGCCGTTCCCAGAGCAGAATGCCCTCCGCGCTGTATTTGATCGTGACGTACATCCCGGCACCGGTACCCGCGACATACACGTTTCCGTCCTCATCGACCTCCAGAGATTGACCCTGGTCAATCGCCTCAGGAGTCCCGTACTGTTGGAACCACAACAGATTCCCGTTCACATCATATTTGAGAGTGATCCAATCGCCGGCCGTCTCCGACGCCTCGCACTCCCCCGTCACATACACATTGCCGTCGGCATCCACGGCGATAGCCGTGCCGCGATCGTCCAGATGCTTCGGCCCATCATACCGCTGAACCCACAGCAGTTGCCCGTCGGTATTGTACTTCAGGGTGGCAATGTCATCCCCCGTCCCGTTACCGGCGCTGTATCCGGTGACATACACA
>DATKYL010000066.1:0-21590 GCA_035528515.1 Acidobacteriota bacterium
AGGCGATGAGCGCAATCGCGATCAGGTACCGGTCGCTCTGCGGCTCGTGCCGGTGCGCCGCCCAAACGAGCGTCAGCCAAATGAGCGCCATCATCAGAAACATCGCGAGGCCGTAGACTTCGGCTTCGACCGCATTCGACCAGTTCGTCGTCCCAAATGCAAAGAGAAGGGCGCCGCTGAACGACCCGGCGTAGACCGCCAGTTTCTCCGACAATCCGAGTGACGTGTTGGGGTAGGAATCGCCGGACCAGAGAGTGATCAGGCGCGCCAGGACGAAGTAGGCCATGGTCGCGGCCAGCGCCCCGGAGATCGGTGACAGCAGATTGACGCGAAACGAGATATCGGATGCCAGCGGGAGAATCGAAAAGATGCGGCCGATGAGCATGAACAACGGCGTTCCCGGCGGATGGGGGACGCCGAGGATGTAGGAGCAGGCGATAAACTCACCGCAGTCCCAGAACGGCAGTGTGCGCTGGACCGTCAACAGGTAGACGACCAGAGAGAAGAGGAAGACAATGACCCCGATCACGCCCAGGACCGGATCGGGGAAGACCCGCCGCCGCCAACTATCGAACAATCCCGTCATAACCCCTCACCGAATTCAGTCCGCCTCGTTTGGTTCGAACGGTCTCCCGTCGGTGGGAGACGGCAATTCGCTGTCTTCGCTGTGCTTATACACCCAATCGAGGACCCCGTTGACAAAGCTGCCCGAATCCTCCCCGGCATACGCCTTGGCCAATTCAATCGCCTCGTCGATGATCACCGCTGCCGGCGTTTCCGGACAGTGCTTCAGCTCCGCAATCGCCGCGCGCAGGATGTTCTTTTCCACCGAGCCGATGCGGTCGAAATTCCAGCGTGTCGACCCGGCTTTGATCGTACGGTCGATTGCGTCGGCGTTGTCGCAGGCGCAGGCAAATACCCGTCGCGCGTACTCTCTGGTGGCTGTGTCATAGCTCTGCCGCACCGACTGATCGGCGAAAATCGCATCGGGATCCTGACCTGTGCTCTCACGGGCATACAGGCATCCCAAAACCAGTTCACGGGCTTGACGTCGACGACTCATCGATTGCTACTCTCCACCGCCCCAAGCGGTTGGCCGGGAATGTACGAGGTGAGAACCATGGGGTAAAGAGGTTCCTGAGGCGGCCTGGCTCGGAGGGCGGCGAAAATCGGCATCGGATGTGTCTCTGCCGACGGGAAGGGAGTCGTGGGCGGGTTTGTTTCGCCCTTCCGGGGCTCTGAGTCCGTTCGCCACTTGAATCCACGGCTCACGCCGTGGGCTAACGGCAGGTGCGCCACATGACTGATTCTGACGCAGACGGAGCACGGCTGGTGGCGGTCCCCCACCGTCTGAGGACCTGTTGATGGACCTCGGAGCGTGATGAATGAGTTGCCCGCATCATTGAAGACCGTGTGACCTGACCGGGAGCACTCATCTGCGCTCCAGGCTCTGATGCCTTGGGGCGACCACAGTGTCACCCCGTCCGGATCACCATCTCACATCACCCCCAAACACGCAAGCCAACATACAAGGGGCGACCCGGCGGGTCGCCCACGCGACGCGGCGCACCGGTCCGACTGACTCGAACGTTTGTTGTCGGTCTGTAGCGGACCGCGATCATCCGCCTCAGGCGGACGGGCACACCCACCTCGCGCGGAGAGTCACGCTCTACGCAGTCACCAACGAAAAGCAGATCCCTCGCTCCCCCGCCCCCGCTGACGCGGAGGCGGGGGACTCGGGATGACTCGATGTGTATTCAGTCGCTATATCACAGATGGGAGTCATTCCGAGAGGAGCGAGGAATCTGCTTTTTCTGCCCTTACGACACTGTCCCCGCGCTTGGAAAAACCCGAAATACCGATATATTGATAATGTGAGACTATGGTTCACCACAGGCTGCCTGACGGCGGTCGGCGTGCTTCTGCTCGTCGGTGCATCGGGCACGGAAACCACGGACCCGGCAGACGCGCTCCGGCAACTGGGGGTACCCGATTCCATTGCCGACCAATGGGTTGAGCCGTACATCCCGTTGTGGGCGCTGACGCAGGAGGCGCCGGTTGTGGGACCGGAGGGACCGGTCGGAGCGCTGACGAGTTTAGTCACCACCGACTGTCCCCCGAGTCTTGAAATCAGCCTAATCGTGCCGAGCCTTGCAGTACATTTCGATCATGAGCGCGCCGTGACCGAACTCTACAACCGCGATCACATTCTGGGACAGATCACGCGATACGACGTCAGCAGTGACCTCAGCTACACAGCTGTCGGTATCCCGATAAACCCCGGTACCCCCGAATTGGCGGCGGACTTGGATCAGGATGGCCGGGTTGAGATCGTCTCGCAGTACTGGGAGCACATCCTGATTCATTCGTCGCCGGATGGGACGCTTCTCGCGGACTTCTACTGGCCGGGTTTGAATGTGGAGATGCATCCGGTGGCGGTGAACATTGACGATGATCCGTATCTGGAGGTCTATGTCACCCCGCACAGTCTGGGTTTCTATGCTCGGGTGGTGCTGATCGACTACAATCCGGTGACGGACAGCTTCGAGAAGATCGCTGATATGGAGGCGCCGTACGGAGCGGCCGGTTACCCGGCCGTGGGTGACTTCGACGCGGATGGTCGGGTGGAGTTCATCTCCGGGACTTATCAGTACGGGTATCGTCTCTATGAGTGGCGTGAGGGGACCCTGGCCTATGTCGGTCTGGTCGGGGATTCGCTGGGGATCATGAATTACGCCGCCGTCGCCTGTCGTCCGAAGCCGGGCGGGGTTCTGCATGCACTGCTGGGTCATTCGGGAGCGGATGTTGGTTTCCACTACCAGCTTCTGGAACCGACGGGCGACAACACCTTTGACGTCGTGAAGCTCTTCCAGGAACACACTGGCTTCACGGGGACCCATCCCTGCTGGGCGACTGACACGGATTGCGATGGCCTCGACGAGCTGGCAACGACTTTCTATCCTGACTTCAGGGTTTGGGAGTGGGACGAAGGCCTTGGCGATTTCGACGAAGGCTGCGTGTGGGACGAGGGCACATATGGTACTCTGTCTACTTGGCGCGATGTCGATCTGGACCAGAACGGGACGCGGGAGTGGGCGACGCTGAACGACGTCACGATGTTGCGTGTCTTCCCCGATCCAGACTGCGTTGGGTGTGACACGGCCGGAATCTGTCCTTGGGGTCGGCCGTGCGGCTGTGCCTGCCTGGGCGACCCGGTCTGTGACAGTGTGACTGACGTGCTCGATGTGGTGACGGCAGTCGACGTGGCGTTTCGCAGTGCACCGTCGGCATCCGATCCCTTCCTCACCTGTCCCATGTCGCGCACCGATGTGGACTGCGACAGCGTGACGAATGTCATTGACGTGGTGCACTTCATCAACGTTGCCTTCCGTAACGGCGATCCCGCCACTGAATTCTGCGATCCCTGCCCGTGATGGGGAAGGCGAGGCTCCCGTGAGCGAAGCGAAATCCCGTCGCCGGGACCGAGCCGCCCCTTCGCGCGCCGTGTCCGTGCGAAACAAGATCTGTGCGATAACGCCCCGGTTGAGGGGCAATGTGCCCGCGGCGCTGCGCTCGGGTTGCTTCTACGTAAGGGCGGCTCGACGGGAGTCTCGCCCTCCCGAGACCTGTGTCGTGTCTGGGATTCGTTGCAGGATTCGAACGGTGCGCGTGGGGGAATCACGGGCCTGAAGTCGAAGATCCCGTTCTTCACACGGGAGCCCGTGGCACCTGCGCTCTTCTGAGACCCGGATCAGGCGTCCGGGCCACCGGTCGGAAGAAGAAGCGACCTGGCCGCCTGCACCGGCATATAGGAAAGAGTTGGCTCGATCAGAGCTTGCGCTTGAGGTCGGCCATCTCGATCGCCGTGCGGGCGGCGTCGGCGCCTTTGTTCCCGGCCTTCGTGCCGGCTCGCTCGATGGCCTGCTCCAGCGTGTCGGTCGTGATTACGCCGTTAATCACAGGGGCCTCACTTTGGAGACCGACCTGCGCGATTCCTTTGGTGACTTCGGCGGCCAGGTAGTCGAAATGCGGCGTGTCGCCACGGATAACGGCCCCCAGGACAATCACCGCATCGTACTGGTTTGAACGTGCCAATCGGCCCGCGACGGCGGGTAGTTCGAATGCACCCGGGACGCGCACGAGCGTGACATCGTCGCTTGCGGCCCCGTGGCGGGTGAGGGCGTCGAGACATCCCTCGACCAGCCGGTCGGTGACGAAGTGATTGAAACGGGAAACCACGACGCCGAACTTGAGACCTTTGGCGTCCATCTGTCCTTCAATAATCCTGGGCATGTGCATGCTCCTTATCATTCATCATCGCAACGGCGTCGGACGTCCGTCCCTTCCGTCTATGCGGATTCCAGCATCTCCAGCCAGTGGCCGAGCTTGTCGCGTTTGGTCGTCAGGTAACGGCGGTTGCCTTCGGAGGGCCGTATCTCGATCGGCACGCGTTCGACGATCTGCAGACCGTAACCGGCCAAACCGATCACCTTGCGCGGGTTGTTGGTCAACAGACGTATCGTGGACAGACCAAGATCCTTGAGGATCTGCGCGCCGATGCCGTAGTCGCGCAGATCGGCGGCGAAGCCGAGACGCTCGTTCGCCTCGACCGTGTCGAGCCCCTGCTCCTGCAAGCTGTACGCGTGCATCTTGTTCTTCAGACCGATGCCGCGTCCCTCCTGGCGCATGTAGAGGAAGACGCCGCATTCGGCCTCATTGATCATCCGCAACGCGTTGACCAACTGAGAGCCGCAGTCGCAACGTTCCGAACCGAACACATCACCGGTCAGACATTGCGAGTGCACGCGCACGAGAACATTCTCCCGCCCCGCAACTTTACCCCGCACGAGAGCAACATGATGGTCGGTATCAACCGGAGATTCGTAGAGATGCAACCGGAAGTGACCGTTCCGGCTCGGCAAGTCAACTTCTTCGACTTTGCGAACTAGCTTCTCGGTGCGGCGGCGGTAGGCGATCAGATCGGTAATCGAGATCAGTTTCAAGCCCATCTCGTCGGCCAACACTTTCAGCCGCGGCAACCGGGCCATCGAGCCGTCATCGTCCATCACCTCACATACAACGCCGACGGGTTGCAGTCCGGCCAGACGCGCCAGATCGACCGCGGCCTCGGTGTGACCGGCACGCACCAGCACACCACCGTCACGGGCGCCCAAAGGAAAGATGTGCCCCGGACGCGCCAGATCGGCGGGACGGGTGGCCGGATCGGCGAGCGCGCGGATCGTGAGGGCGCGATCGGCGGCCGAGATACCGGTCGTCGTCCCCTCGCAAGCGTCGACGGAAACCGTGAACGCGGTCTCCAGCTTCGCGGTGTTATGCGGGACCATCGGGTGCAGGTCGAGGGCGGCGAGCCGTTGCCGATCAAGCGCCACACAGACCAGGCCCCGCCCGCGGGTGATCAGGGTGTTGACCTTTTCGGGTGTGACGCACTCGGCCGCGATGACCAGATCACCCTCGTTCTCACGGTTTTCATCGTCGACGACGATGATAATCTCCCCGCGCTTGATCGCGGCGATTCCGTCGTCGATCGAATCGAAGACGTTATCGCGGCGTTCGTCCCATTCCGCCGTCTTAAGCATCAGCGCTCTACTCATCAAGATATCACCTCATCAGCTACAGACTTCCCCATGGAAACGCCGCCTGTTTGCACGTTGTCCACCATCAATATCCCGCCTCAGCCAGCGTCGCGGCATCGATACCGCCCTGCACCCCGGCCACCGCGGCCTTTATCATCTGATCGAATTCAAGATTGACGCGTTCACCCACACGCCTTTCGCCCAGCGTCGATCGGGCGAGCGTCTCGGGAATAATCGCCACCGTCAACGTGCCGCGCCTCTTCCCCGC
Organism: Acidobacteriota bacterium; assembly: GCA_035528515.1. Lineage (GTDB taxonomy): Bacteria > Zixibacteria > MSB-5A5 > WJJR01 > WJJR01 > DATKYL01. Next base: position 5,863 of record DATKYL010000066.1, read on the forward strand.
CACCGTCAGGCTGACCCCGTCGACGCTGATCGAACCCTGCGGCACAAGCCAGCGATCGAACTCCGGCGCGAAGGCGACGTCGATTTGGAATCCCTCACGGGACTGCGTGACGCGCGTCACCCGTCCGGTAGTGTCAACATGACCACTGACGATGTGGCCGCCAAGACGGTCATCGGCCCGCAACGCCGGCTCCAGGTTGACCCGCTGCCCCACCCGCCAGTGCGCGAAGGTCGTCAGACGCAGCGTCGTCGGTATCGCGGTGCCGGAGATCATGTCACCATCCACACTCTCGACTGTCTGGCAGGCGCCGGAGACGTTCACCGAATCGCCGGCCTTGATTCCGGGCGCCAGGACGGGCGCCGTGATCGTCCAACGCAAACCGCTGGACGTGCGACGCAGTCGCTTCAGCGTACCGATTTCCTGTATCAGCCCGGTGAACATTGTCTTTGTCCGCAGTGAAACTTGTTTCCTACGATGCCGACCGGTCGGTCGTGTATTCTCCCAGGAGGGGCGCGACCGTTTCTTCGTCCGTTTCGTCGGGCTCGGATTCGTCATCAGCCTGGGCCGCGTCCCGTTCCTCGGCGTCGTAATCGGGATACCCGGTGATCAAGAGATCCTGTTCGAGCCAGCGGACGTCCGAGTCGACCAGACGCACGGCGTCGGCGAGAGTGTTCGCTTTCCAGCGCCCGAGCGCATTCACGCCGTTTCCGAGCAGGCGGGTCGATACGATCAAGTGCACTTTGTCGGCCAGCCCTTCACGGAGAAACGACCCGAATATCTGCGCGCCGCCTTCGACCAGAATACTCGTGATGTTGTTGTGCGCGGCGCGTTCGAGGACTTCGTGCAAGTCGACCTGATGACGGTCGTCGGGGGGCACGTACCAGTCGAAACAATCGGGACGCGGCGCGGTGACCGGGCGCTTGCCGATCGCCAGCGTGACACGCACCGTCTTACGATCATCGTTATAGGTGAAGACGTGGGCGCTTGGAGGAACCTTGGCCCACGAGTCGAGCACCAACCGCAACGGGTCGCGTCCCTCGACCGCGCGCACCGTCAGCTGGGGATCATCCTGCATCACCGTGTTCTTGCCGACCAAGACCGCGTCGTAGCGGGCGCGCAACAGGTGCACGAACTTCTCCGCCGCGGGGCCGGAGATGCGTTCACCCCGTCCGCCGGTGGTGGCGATCATCCCGTCGAGCGTCTGGGCGATCTTCAGGGTGACCAGCGGGCGGCCGGTCACGGCGAACTTGACGTGCGCCTCGTTCTGACGCATCGCCTGCCGCCGGAGCACACCGACGCGGACGCCGACGCCGTTGGCGCGCAGGTGGCGGATTCCCTCCCCCTGCACGCGCGGGTTCGGGTCTTCCATCGCGCAGACGACGGTGGTGATCCCGGCTTCGAGGATCGTGTTCACACACGGCGGCGTCTTGCCATGATGGCTGCACGGTTCCAAGTTCACGTAGAGGGTCGCCCCTGCCGTTTCGCGGCCCGCCTGTTTCAGCGCGACGATTTCGGCGTGGGGGCCGCCGGCCTGCTCGTGGTAGCCACGTCCGATCTCGCGTCCGTGCTTGACCACGATCGCGCCGACCATCGGGTTGGGGCTGGTCCGTCCGGCGCCCTTCTCGGCCAGCGCCATCGCTTCGGCCATCCAGTGACTGTCGATGCTTTTCTGATCCATCATTCCTGTCCCGGTGAGAATACAAAAACCCGCACTTCACGCCGAGCATTCGGGGTAAAGTGCGGGTTCAGGCGACCAATATAAGCCGAAACCCTCCAGCGGCTTACGAGGTGTCCGCCTATGCGGCTTGTGGACCGCTGGACCGCCTTCTCTCATCCGGACTGTACCGTCGGCGCCGGGATTCCACCGGCTCTGCTGTCCCACTTCTGCCTTCTTGTTGAGGGCCGGGACAGCTCGCGGGCTTTTACCGCCGGTCGAGGAATTGCACCTCGCCCCGAAGGCCCTATGTCGCCAGTAACTACGTCGTGGCGCGGGATTTGGTCAAGGGGTTTTGGGGGTGGGGTGACACTTTCGGGGGGCGGATCCAATGGTGGCGGGTTCGCAGACAGCAACTCACTTGGCGTTGAACGAAACGCCGGTCAGGTGGATGGCCCCAGGCGGGACGCAGGGATCGCAAAATGCGACTGCCGGATCCCCGCCCTGAAACGCCACGTACACGAAAAGGGCGACGTCAATGATGCTGGTGACTCCGTCGCAGGTCACGTCGCTCTGCTCGTAGGGGCAATCGGGATCAGTCGTCGGGACAGCACCCCGGAAGGCAACGTTGACCGCTGTGACCACGTCCAAAAGATTTAGCACACCGTCACACTGGGGATCGGCGTGGCAGGGGCAGGAACAGGGGCAGGCATCACCGAATCCGTCGCCGAGCGAATCAGCCTGATCGGGATTATAGACGTCAGGGCAGTTGTCAATAGGACAGGTGCTTGCCAAATATCCGGGATTGCCGAAACCATCGCCGTCGGTATCAGTGCACGTATCACATACATTTGGTACACCATCCTTATCGGCATCGGCATTGTACGGATCATAGACTTCCGGGCAGGGGTCACATAGATCGCCAATCCCGTCAGCATCCGTGTCGATTTGGCTGGGGTTATACACAAAGGGACAATTGTCACCACAAAAATCCCCAACTCCATCGCCGTCGGGGTCCAACTGTTGACAATAACTGTCACCATCGTTGGCAATGGCCCAAAAATCACCAATCCCGCATTCGGAATACCCGATCTTGAGGTAGCCGTCATTAATGCTTACACCATAGCTGTTCTTGGCAATCCAGCATCCTTGCACATCATCGTAACCCACAATCACTACCACATGACCGCCGCTCGGGGGGCCGTCGCAACGCAGGACATCGCCGTCCGACCACCAGTTGCCCACGTCGAGACCAACCGCAACGGGGCCGATGTTGATGAGAGTCAACTTCAGTATATCGTTCTCGCCGTACAACCAAGCAGTCTCAGCAATATAGACTAATCTCGACTCCCAATCTCCGCACCTGTCTGAACAAGGTCCGTCGGTAGCAGTGTAAGGGAAACAAGCCTCGTCCGGTATGCCTGAATCTCTGATGAATTCCAGGGCGTAAGAAGATACACCCCCGTCGCAATCGCCGTGCCCGAAGCAATCCGAAACGAGGTACTGTTCAGACAAGTCCAAATCAAGGTCGGGGTTGCCGCTGGAGATGTTCTTGGCGGCCTCAGCAGCGCCGACAGCAGCGAATGCCCAGCAGGACCCGCACAGCCCCTGATCCTTGACAGGTGTCATCCAATCTGATCCATTATGATCCCGCCAATCAAAGGAGGCGGGAAGGTCAAGAGACAACGCGGCCTGAGGTGACGACTCGGCCCGAGGAAGGCGATCGGAAACGGGTGCGCAGCCCGCGAATACCTTGTCAGCGAGTTTCATAAGCTCTACAACGGAGCCGATCCGGCGGTTGCTCTTATCAACACAAATCGCGTACTCCCGTGAGAACGGATTCTTCCCATCACTGACGGTCCTTGTCCCATAACCGCACGCGGCGCAGTAGGAAAACTCCTGGCCGCACTTCCCTTGCAGGAAATCCCAGGCATCGCATTCGGTTCCATCGGGAAAGATGACAATGCCGTATTGGCCGTTGGGGCCATCAACGGTCCTGTACTCGTAGCCCAATTCCGTGCAATACACGGCAGCAGGGTTCCGCGAACCTGCGCGGTCGATAGCCGGTCTCGGATCGTCTCCCGCAACGGCCGGGCCGGCAGCGAGGTAGTAGTTGGAGCCGTGCCCGAAAGAAACCACTACGAACAGGGCACTGGCGATCAGAAGATGCCGCGATATGTTAGCGACCCGCATCGTAACCTCCCATATAGGATTAGCGGAGCAGTCTGCCCCTGTCCAGGGGCGACCTGTTGGCGTTGATGCCCACTTCTCGCGTAGGTCCTATGACCGCGAGACGCTCTTGGTCTGTTTATCAGGGTATGCCTCCGGATGAGAAACCTCCCCGAATAGCACCGTCAACAACCTAAATAATACACAAACCGCCGCGCCAAACCAAGACGAAAATAACACCCGGCACAACGGATGCCCCTCGAATCGGAGCGTCCCCTTCGATCAGAGGCAGTGCCGCCGTCAACCTCCTGGCCCGCGCCCGCTTAGGCCCTTTTTCTGATTGGGGCGGCCGTGATCTGTGATCACGGCTTGCCAGAGCCGCAACCTGCCCCGTATCGCAGGATTCCGAAGACGACGTTTGGGATCGCGCCATTGTCCCGCTTCGCGGGACCGAGATCGTCCGCCTCAGGCGGACGGCCACACCGAGCTGAACGGTCGCACTGTGGCGCCCCGCTGACCGATGCTTTCGCACAGTAGAACTGTGCGCTACCGTGTGCCCGACTGCCACGCCGGCTTCCCCGGCTGTCATCATCACGTTTGCCCCGCGGATTGTGTCCCGCTGGCGAGCCAGCGCGGCGTGGGTTGCGGGCTGGCCGCCGCCGTGCCACGACAAATGACGTAGTATTCTCAGAGAGATTGGAGCAGATTGCTGAACGCGGTGGCCGATAGAGACCTACCGGCAGCAGGACTGAGGTGCACCCGGCTTCTTTGTGCCCCACCAGGAGACGACATGTTTCGACAGCTACAGGAGATCAACCGCCGCCCCGTTCCCTTCGAGCAATACACCGCCGAAGACCTTTGGGCGGACGAGTACACATCATCGAAGATGCTGGAATGCCACCTGAACGGCGCAATCGATGTGTCGTCCAGAAAGACAGAGTTCATCGATCGGTCGGTGGGCTGGATTGTTACTCGCTTCGCTCTCGACGAGAGCACGAGTGTGGCTGACTTCGGCTGCGGACCGGGGCTTTACACGACACGCCTTGCCGCTTCCGGGGCTGACGTTACCGGCATCGATTTCTCCGAGCGCTCGATTCGCTACGCCCGCGATCTGTCGCAACGCCGGGGCCTTTCCGTCAATCACATCCACGACAACTACCTGGATTTCGAATCGAACCGGCGCTTTGACCTGATCACGATGATCATGTGTGACTTCTGTGCGCTCAGCCCGAGCCAGCGGCGCATCATGCTCGACAAGTTTTTCGCGCTTCTCAAACCCGGCGGGGCGGTGCTGTTCGACGTCTATTCGTTGCGCGCTTTCGATGAACGGGAGGAGAGCGCCACGTACGCGCCCAACCTCTTGAATGGCTTCTGGTCTCCCGAGCCCTACTTCGGCTTCCTGAACATCTTCAAGTATGACACCGAGAAGGTGGTGCTCGACAAATACACGATTGTTGAAGCGACGCGAACCCGCGTTAATTACAACTGGCTGCAATACTTCGGCCCTGACACCCTCAAGCGGGAGATCGAAGGTTGCGGTCTGGTGGTTGAAGAGGTCCTCGGCGATGTTGCGGGTGCGGCGTTCGATGCGGCGGCTCATGAGTTCGCAGTGGTCGCGCGGAAGCCAGCGTAAGTCTGACCGGCACGATGTGACCGTCAGAGATAAGACCACCAGACCGCCTCCGCGTCACGGGTGGCCTGGTGGCCGCGGTATGTTAGCCTGCCTCTTGAGACCGATCCCGCGTTCATCTTAGCATTTTGTTCATCACCGCGTAAGGTACCCGATCCTCGGGGAGCTTAGGTTCTGGGAGCCGGATTGCGTCCGACCTGGTGGAGACCGAGGCCACTCCGGCTGGAGGATCGATCGCAGACACGGTAGATGAGGGCGCGGGACGGCGGTCGTCGCCCCGTACCTGACTGATCCTGCTGCGGTTACCTCACTTGGCCGGCTCTTCAGAACGCAACGGTCTCCTACACCGCACACCGGTAAGGCGTGATCCGATCAGTGGTACCAAACATGGCGTGGGACAGCCGTCGGAGTATATCCGGTTGCCGCTGCAATCGGTGACATCTTTCTGATGGCAGTAGACACGAGGAACAAGGAGAAAAGACGATGAAACGAACACTCACCGCGATGATTCTGACCGGAATCCTAGCGGCGACGCCCTATGCCGCCAACCGGCATCAGGAAGCTGTGGAAAGCGCTGCCGCCGAACCGCAGATGCAACTGACATTCGCCGATCCACCCTGGGAGGAACTGGAGTCCCTGATCGCGCTTGCCAGCCAGGACTCGATCGAGGCCAACCTCTATCGCCTGGAGGCGTTCAATGGCCGACTGGTCGGGACGGATTCGGTCCATGCGGCGCGCGACTGGATCTTCGCCAAGTTTCAGGACTTCGGCTACGATTCGGTTTACATCGACATGTTCGACGAATTCGGATCGGTATTCAACACCGGCATCGGCTACAACGTCGTCGCGGTGAAACCCGGCACCACGAGTCCTCATCTCCAAGTCGTGGTGGGTGCGCACTACGACGCCACCTACCTCTCGCCCGGCGTCAATGATAACGGCACCGGCGTGGTCGGCGTTCTTGAGATCGCCCGTGTTCTCAGCACAATCGAAACCGGGATCACCGTCGTGTTCGTGACTTTTGACGCGCATGAGGCGGGCCAGTGGGGTGCCAGGCATTACGCCAACGAGGCGGCCGCGCGCGGGGACAATATCCTCACGATGTGGAACTTTGATATGGTCGGCTACACCCCGAACGACGGTGCCGCCCGGCTCATGAACGGAGTCGCTTCTCCCTACTCCCAGACCTGGGTCGACGTCGCGGGTCCGCTGGTCGGAATCGCCGGAATCAAGTTCACCGACGATTTCTACACCGATCACAGTCCGTTCATTGACAATGGTTACGATGGAATGCGCTTGTTGGAGTTCATTCTCTCCCCTCACTTCCACACCGCCCGAGACAGCACGACATACATTAACTTCGATTACTTAACGCGCATGATCCAGGCGTCGCTGGCATATGTCTACGCGATCGACGCCTACGACGATGCGGACTTCGACGGCGTAACGAACCTCATAGACAACTGCGATCTCGTCTACAATCCGGATCAGACCGACAGCGACACCGATGATGTGGGCGACGTGTGCGACAACAGCCGCACACGGGACAATCCCGACCAGGCGGACACCGACGGAGACGGCATCGGCGACGCCTGCGAGGAAGGGTATACCGGCCCGGGCATGTTTGTCCGGGTTGATCTCGGCGATTCAGTCCGTGTCCTGTTTATGGAAGTGACCGTTGACGGGGTCACCGAGATGGTCGCCGGCGAGACCGGCCCCAAGCTGCCGGTGGGCTACATTCCCATGCCGTCAGCCGGCGCGTGTTACAAGAACATCTACACCGATGCGGAGTATGCGGATGTGATCCGCGTACGGATCCTTTACAACCCCGATGACATCCTCAGCGAGGAGACCAACCTGGTGCTTCTCCACGAAACCACGACCAAAGCCGGCATGGTCGTGTGGGAGGATTGTACCTACTCACAGGATCTGACGTCTCACCTGATCTGGGGCGAGGTTACTCATCTTTCGCACTTCGTCATAGCGGAACAGGGTTGCGGGTGCGATTGTCACGCCGATCCCTCCTGCGACGGGGTGACGAATGTCCTCGATGTCGTGGAGGCGGTGAACGTCGCATTTCGGAGTGCCCCTCCGGTCGTCGATCCGGACCCATTCTGTCCGTTCGAGAATACCGACGTCGACTGTTCGGGATTCACGAACGTCATCGACGTCGTCCACTTCGTCAACGTCGCTTTTCGTTCAGGCGATCCTGGGGTCGAGTTCTGCGGGCCCTGCATCCCGTAGGCTGGGCAGCACTGTCTGCGCGCGCGGACCCAGGGCTGTCGCACAGTGGGATTGTGCGCTACCGGATATCAGGTCGCACCGCTACCGTCCGGCCGATCGATCCATGAATACAGGTCGCCCCGTCGTCTGACGGTCGTCCGAAACGTGTGTCGGGCGGGAGCGGCTCGGGAAAGCAGGGGTGATTGAGGCTGTTCCAGCCCGTATAGAACATCACGACCTGACTGTCGTTGACGATGACCGTCGGCGCCATCAGACCCCAACTGTCGAAGCTCGTCTGCGGCAGGAGCAGGTCGACGGGCGCACTGAACGTCGTGCCGTCGGACGAGCGATACAGTTCGATTCTCTCATGCCGATGGAACTCGCCGTCGGTGCCGGTCGTTGAGAAGACGTAGTAAGTGCTATCGAAGTACTTGACCTCGGTTATGTTGGCATTCGGCAGCAGATAGCCGGACGCGGCTTCGGTGAGAGTAAGATCCGAGGTAAAGACAGCCTTCGCCAGTCCGTAGCCAAGAAGTGTCTGGCCGGGATCTTCGGCGGGTAGTTGCGGTTCAGCGAACCGTACCCCTATGTAGAAAAGCTCGAGCAGGCCATCCCGGATGACGACGCTCGGTTCTTGCGTATTGTTGTCGAACGCCGTTGCCGTCGTGTTGTAAGGGAGCAACGGCTCCGGGCGCCGTGTGAAATCGGCGTCCTCCGTCAGCAGCCGCTGGCGGATCGTCCCGCCGTTCAGGTCAAGGGTCGCGGCGCCAATCTGATATCGCTGGGGGAATGGCTCGCCCTCGAAAGTCCCCGTCGCCGAGTAGAAGAGATAGAGCGTGTCACCGAGAACGGCGGCGTGAGGTGTCTCCAGATCGCCGCACTGCCACGGCTCCGGGCCGGGCATGACCACCGGCCGGCCCCGGAACTGCCAGGTATAGCCGCCGTCGCTGGAAAAAGCATAGCCTACCGTCGCGACCCCATCCGTGATGTTGCAGGCCGCGAGATTGCCGACATCCCAGGAGTAGTAATACGCTCCACTCGCCTTGCAGAAATAGGACGTGTAGAAAAGGTGGTACCCCTCCGAGTCCGCGATCACTCCCGGATCCGTGGGGAAGATCGGCCAACCCTCCGATCCGGACGAGATGACAGGAGCGGCCGCCGGATCGCGATTGAAAGCGAGGTCCGGTGGAGTTTGACCATTACCCCCCGGCTGGGTCGCTTTGCTGCTGCAGCCGATGCCGCAAACGAGTAGTACCGGGAACAGAAATCCCGCGCCCAGGCGCAGGGCGTTTAGGGTGTTCATCGGAGTCTCCTGTCGGTTCGCCGCACGACGGTCTCTCTTCCGCCCGACGATCATCCGCGTCGATTGAAACAGCAAGTCCCGTGCCCACCGTTGCGAACCAGGGTTCTGACAGATCCGAACCACCGCAAGGGACCGCGAACCGCTCTGTCGACATACCGACCATGGCGCGCGGCAAAGGCACAGATAATGTGCGACCAAAGTCGGGCCAGACCGATTTCCGTTCACCGGCGTGCCGCAGGATTGGCTCAATGTCGACGGCTCGGCAGCCCCACTTCTGTGGCGCCTCCGCGTCGCAGCTCGGACGACGAAGATCATGATGCCGGGCGTGCGATACGCGGATGGAGGCTTTCGCACAGTAGAACTGTGTGGTACCCGGTGCAGTACCAGCTGCCGTGTCGCGGATCAAAGCACTTCGACAGCAGCGAAGAGGCGCTCCGCGTACGCGAAGGCGACAACGCGAACCCATTCTACGGAAACCTGCCAGAGCCAAAAGACAAGAAGGGCGGCACAGATCGCCGCAGATAGGATTGAAATCGGCTGAAGCGGCGTGTCACGATGTACTGCCAAGAGGATGTTCGCTAGCGAAGTGACCAACGCGAATCCGGACGTCGCGACACCCAGTGATCTCATGGCCCAGAGGTTGCGGCGGAAGCCGTAGGAGGTGTTCTCCTCAAAGACGAGGGGGAATCGCGCTTTGTCACGTGTAAGTTCACGTAGCGCCTCCGAGATGCTGCGATAAATCGAATCCGCGGCTGGCCAATTGCCTCGTTCATCTTCGGCTGAATTCGGCAGACTAAAGTTGGGGAATAGAGCGCGGAGCTTCGAGTGGCGGCGCGCGATTGCGTCCCCGGACAGAGCCGATCTCGAGTGTGACATCAGAAGGACAGAGGGCATTCCACCCCAGCATTCGAATAGGGTTGCCTCCGATGCTTTCCCACGATCACGGCCCAGTTCGGCAAGGAGAACGACTGCGGCAAATCCGATAACGCCCGAAACAGGGAGCGATGGGTCCCCCAGAGCCGGGGCGACCCAAGCGGCAATTGCAAGCCACAAGGGGGCGACAATCAGGAGCGCCGGGGTGAAGCGGGCGCGGAGAGTGTACGCATCGAGCAGCTTGAGAGCTGATTGCTCGGTCATTCTTCAACCTGCGATGAGAAGGTGAGTTCAGTGGCAGGCACCCACCCGACCCGGTCGGGGGCATTGTGGCAGTGCCGCAACCCCTCTCCCTGCGTCGCGAAAACACGACTCTCTCGACGGATAAGGGCATTAACGACCTTTTTTGCCGGGTGGCTCGGACTGCCATTCTTGGCAGCGGAGATATACGCCCTGGGAGCCTTGATCTTGTTGAGGATCGACGGACCGACGTTTCTCTTGCTGCCATGATGGGGCGCCTGAAAGAGTGTCAGATCGCTGAGATCAATGCCAACGTGTGCGGCGTGGCTGTGGGCCGCAGTCAGCGCGGTTATCCCAGCGTCCCCAGTGAAGAGGATAGAAGCCCCATCAATCTGCAAGTGCACAATCGCACTGGAGTCATTCTCCGCGCTCGTAACACCGTCATCGGTTAGCGTTTCGTGGTGAAGAGTCTCGGCCACCCAGGTTACGGCCTCTTCAGCGATCTGCAGGGTCCTTTGGAGAATCGACGGTCGTGGAGTCGCCGCCGCGGGTGTGGATCGGAAATTGGGGACGAGAGACTCGTAGTACTCCGCAGTGGGCCCAAGAATACGGATCGCACCATTGAATGCAGAAAGTCCGGTGAAGGGTTCATGAACCTTGATGTTCTTGCGGATGGCGATTTCTTCGAGCTGATGGGCAGACGTGAGCGACTTCTCGATAATCCGCTCGAGCCCACCAATTGTGAGGCGGGGGCTACTGAAAAGTCGGCGCAGGTTGTCTGCATGCTCCCAAGGTCGATGCATGAGGAGACAGGAGACCTGTAGCTCCTCGAGAACGACCTTGAGGCCGGAGCAATGGTCGGCATCGGGATGCGTCGATACGACGAGGTCGAGATTGTCGGTCCTGTAGTGCTTTCGAATGTGATCCACAAGTGCGCGGCCCGAGTCGGCGGTACCTCCATCGATGATGATGACGCGCTGGTTTGGAGGGTCTGCCAGAAGGTCACCAAAGCGTAACGCAATGGCGTCACCACTCCTTTCACCTTCGCCTACCGCGAGAAAGTCGATCTCGTAGCCCATCGCGGACACTCCTAATGCTTCCTATCCCTCGGCGGATTAGGGTCGTTCGCCGGCGCGACGGTGTCGCTGTCGCGGATTGTACCGTCCGGGCGATGGATGCGAACCTCGCCGCCGCCGGACTTGGACACCAGATCCTTCGCGATCTTCTCTGCATCGCCCTGGGTCGGCGCCGCGGCGCTGGCGCGATCCGCTCCGGCACGCTTGACCTTCCAGTCGCCGGATGTCTTGTCTTTCGTCACGTGGTAGTTTGCCATGTGTCAACTCCTCATGTGTCGACGGCTGTCCCATGCTCGGCGCTTCCCGGTCACCCGGACAGCCATCTGTGAATAGGACTTGTGAAAGTCCTGTTTTCTCGGTTCCACTCTTGGTAGCTCTCCGGCTGGCTCGCAGCCTCATTTCACCTTCCCGTCAACGACCAAGCGTATGACCCGCGTCACCGAACCCGCGTCATCCCACCCCCGATGCCCAATCCCACCTCGCAAAAAGAACGCGGCCTTCGGGGCATCGGCAATCATTTTCTTGCCCCCTCTCACGGCCGGCAGTTCGCGCAGGGCGCGAAGCCGGCGTAGAAGGCCGAGTCCTTCACCGGAATGACCATGCGATTGTGAAGTTTGATGCCCGCGACCGCGGGGCATTCGGGGCGGTGGAAACGAAAGGCGGAGAATGAGGCGACGTAGTAGTCGGCGGTTTCCTCGTGGGGTGTTTTCCAGAGACCGCGTCTCTCTCTCATCGCCTCCTGCAATGCCAAAAGCAGGGTCGGGGCAGGCGTGAGGTTGCCGTCGAAGAAGTAGCACCAGGCCCATCCCGCTCGCACGATTTCTTCGTTGACCATCAGATCGTCGATGTAGACCACCGCCAGGGTGCGGCCGTAGCGGTCGATCCGGTCGTAGCCGTAGGCAAGTTTCACCGTTTTTCCGTCAACCAGTTGCCGATTGAGGGCGGTCGCCGAGTCGGCGCCGGGCTCCCCGACTTCAGGGGTGTCGATCCCGATGTAGCGAACCACCCGCCCGTCATCGAGTTCGATCGTGTCGCCGTCTCGGACCGCGATCACCCTGGCCCGGTCGAGCCGCGGCTCCCTGCCGCCGCCCGGGCACCCCAGAATCAGGCCGACCACCGCGATCAGGGCGCAGCCCAGGGCTCTCTGTCGTCTCATACCGTTCATCAATGCGCTTCCCCGGTACGCCGATAATATAGAGTCGGGTACCGCTACCGCGAATCATCTTATGCTGACGACTGATCATCAAGATTCGGCGCAGGATGGCGCCGCGCCGCGCAAGGCGACCCCGTTCACGCGCCACCTGAAGGGGATCTTCTTCTTTCTGGTGGCGGTGGTGGTGATCGGCAATATCTCTCCCCTGCTGGTGCTGGACCGCCAGATCAGGCGGGAGGAACGCGCGATCACGGCACGGATCCGGCAGGCCGCCAACGAGCTGCAGCGCCAATGGGCGCGCTCCGCCCGGGGAGAGTTGGGGAAGCTGGATCTGGCGACGATCGCCGACAAACACGCGCTCCGTCACCTGTGGATCGGGACTTTTCGTGAAGGTGCCGACAGAGGCGCCTGGCAGGGCCGTTCGGTCACGTTCACCAACCGCCGCGTGATCGAAACCGATACGCTGCTGGTCCTGCCGCCGCCGACGCAGTCGGACTTGTTCGTGGTCGAGGGCGCTTGGTACCGCACCCGGACGCTCGCGATGTCGTGGTCGGGGCAGCCGGTGACGGTCGGCGCGACGGTCGATGCACCCTTGTTGGGGATGCTCCACGTGCAGATGCAGACCGAACGCTGGCTGCGCAGCCTGGTCCTGTTGGGGTTTCTCACGTTCTCGGTCTTGTTCTACCGGCTGGTTCTGCTGCCCTTCCACGATATGCGCCGTCGCGCTACGGCATTGGCGCAAACCGGCATTCTCCCCCCCGCTCCCGGGAGCCGCGATAACGACCCGGAATACGTGATGGCGTCGTTCGATCGCCTGGTTGCGCATTTCTCCGAGGAAGCGGACAAACAAAAGGAGCGTGCCGCGGACTCGGCGCGTCAGGCCCGCGATCTCGAGAAATTCAACGCGTACATCCTGAGTTCGCTGTCGACCGGTGTGATCATCTTAGACCGGGCCGGTCGTATCCTGCGTCTCAACCGATCCGCCGAATCGATCCTCCACCTCTCCGCTGCGCACATTACCGGCGCTCACTTCATGATCGCCGAACTGCCGCCGCCGCTTGAAGAGGTGCTGCGTCAGGGGCTTGAGGAGGACCGGGTTTACAAGCGCCGGGAACTGGACGCCGTCTGCGGCGACCCGGCGGAGACGATCCATCTCGGGATCAACACGTCGCAGATCCGCAACGACGACGACGATACGGTCGGGCTCAGCCTGCTCTTGACCGATCTGACCAAGATCAAACGCCTCGAAAGCGAGGTCGCGGAGAATCAGCGTTTGGCCGATCTGGGTGAACTCGCCGCGGGACTGGCGCATCAGTTGCGCAACTCGATTGCCGCGATCTTCGGCTATGGCAAGATGCTGCGTCGCAGCGTCGCTTCCGATGATCCCCATTCCCAGTGGGTCGATGCCATTGTCAGCGAAACGGATGAGACGAGCGACATGATCACCCGCTTCCTCGACTTTGCCCGTCCGTTGCATGGTGACCGGCACCCGGTCGATCTGCCCGGCGTTGTGACCGATGCGGTCGCATCGGCCCGGACGGCACTCGCGGATAGGGAGGTGGTGTTCTCTCCCCCCGCTGCCGACGGCCCACCGCTGCCTCCGGTTTTGGGCGACGAACTTCTTCTCAAGCAGGTATTCCTCAATCTGATTCACAATGCGGCTGAGGCCACGGATTCCGGGGGCACGATCAACGTGACCATCGTCCGCCGGGAGTCGGTGGAAGGCGTGCCGTCACAGGTGATCGTCGCGGTCACGGACGACGGGCCGGGGATCCGGGAGGAGGATCGGGTCCGGATCTTTCACCCGTTCTTCACGACCAAGGAAACCGGGACCGGGCTCGGGCTGGCGCTGGCCCGCAAGATCATGATCTTCCACCACGGGTCACTCGTTCTGGCCGCCACCGGGCCGTCCGGATCGACCTTCGCGGTCACCCTCCCCCTCGCGCCGGCAGAGACACCGGACGGAATTGCTTCGGACCGGAGTAAACCGCAAAACGCCCGATTGCCCTTTGTTGAGTAGCCGCCTGCCCCGATCGCGGTGTCCTGTCGGAGACCATTGACAGGACGGCGCCTCGGGTGTATTGTGGCGTGCCCTGCGGTCCGGCTGCCGGCGATTCGCTCACGCCGCCGCGAGGACGATGCCGGAGTGGTGGAACTGGTAGACGCGCCGGACTCAAAATCCGGTGGGACCTAAATCCCGTGTCGGTTCGATTCCGACCTTCGGCACTCACCTTTCAGATAAGTCTCCCCCGCCGGATGATGTTCTGCCGCCGCTGAATCCTGCCAGTCCGCAGCCGAGAAGCCCGATCACCTGTCCCTGCCACGATCTCCAGGGCGGGACCACGGGTCTCTGTCGGTCGTGAATTCTCCCCGAGACGCCGCTCCCGCCCGGCGCCGGGTGCGCCTCAGCGCTGCAAAGCCCGAAGCCAGCAACACCAGCCCGGCGACAATGTCGATCGGCGCCCAGGTCGCGCGGAAGAGGTGCACCGGAACGACCGGGTTGAACAAGATTGCGATGACGGCAAGGGCCACGATCCACACCGGCTTTCCCCGGCCCATGAAGATGAAGACGCCCCAAACCGAAACGCCGCAGACGATCCACTGGAGCAGGATGTAGTAGCCGTAGGCGTGATCCGCCAGCGCCCAGAAGAGCAGGGCAGCGGCGATGATTGTACCTGTCAGGTAGCTGGATCGCATGCTAATCGCTCCGGCTCAACGGGGGGAACGGGAGCGGGACTGGGCCAGCGCCAGACCTTGCTCTCACTCCCGCGTGACGCATCAACTTGCGTCCAGTCTTGACCGTACTCGTCTTGATGCGTACTGATACTGTAAGACCATCCTGCACGCGTGAGGACAGCGACGAGGCGGTCGATATCAGGATCGGTCTGTAACTCCTCGAGCTCACTGTCAGGGGGTGCGGAGAGCGCAACCTCAGCAACCGCTTCCCGGACGCAGAAGTAGTAGACCAGCCCGAAGAGAACCGGATTCACGAAGATGAGGATGCCCCAGAGAATCGAGCTCCGCCCGATTCTGCCCGCGTCACGCGCCACCCAGAAGATGAGATAGAAGTAACCGACCACGAGCGACACGCTCATCAGCCACATTCCAGCGTCAAACGCCGACGGCATACGTCAAGTCCCTCCCACAACAAGACTGCCGCTCACGGCACGCACGGGTCACAGAACTCCACCCCCGCATCCCCACCCCGGAACACCACGTTCACGAACTTGACCACGTCGATGACGCTGATTACGCCGTCGCATTGGAGACCGGCGATGCCGAGGCACTCGCGAGCACTCTGACTCTGAAAGGACAGGCCTGCGGCGGCGGCCTTGTAGGTCGCAGGGGTCACGTCTCCCCCACCAAGAGCACCATCATCAGCCGCCGCATGGATCACCTCCGGGTTG
>DATKYL010000067.1:0-7207 GCA_035528515.1 Acidobacteriota bacterium
CCATTGCAGCGGTGACGATCTCCTGCAGCGGTGGTGAAATCCGAAAATAGTTGCCTCGAGAACGCCCACGTTCCTGATGGACTGCGGCTTGGAATCAAGATCGGCCGGCTCAAGTCGCTGACCGCCCGCGACATGCTGCCCCAGCTCATTGCCCTGTATGGACAGAAGACAGACAGGTTGTACGTGAGGCGGAACGGTCAAAGACGCCGGGTGTTTTGGCAAAGCCGATGTTACGACCACCCGCCGCAGGCGGGCCGCACGCCGGAGACGACGCGGGAGAAGATCAACTATTGCCACCACAACCCGGTGACGCGAGGACTCGTGAAGTCACCGGGTGACTGGCCGTGGTCCAGTTACCGTTGGTATGAAGACATGGATGGTGTGGAACTGGAGATCGACGGGGTTGATTTGTGATGTTCTGTCCCCGCGACAATCTAACCCCACCGCAAGCGGATGGGGCACCCGGGCCATAAGCTGGGCAGTCCGCCACTCATGGTGGGGGCCCCTCCCCCCGCCGCACCGCCTCAATCCGCTCCAGCAGTGCCCGCGCCTGCGGGTGATCGGGGATTTTCTCGAGGACGGTGTTGAGTTGGGCGACCGCGTTGTCGGGGTCTTCGATGCCGAGGTAGGCGACTGCGAGGTTGAAACGGATTTCGGTCAACTGCGGGTTCAGCTCTAATGCGCGATTGAGCGGCTCGATCGCATCTTTGGCCTTGTTGTTGTCGAGCAGAACCGCGCCGAGGTTCGCCCAGCTCGTGGCGTGGTCGGGGACATGACGCGTGACCGCGCGCAGAAGATAGATCGCCTGGTCGAAGTTGCCGGCCTTGGCGTAGATCATCGCGAGATTGTTGTACGCGACCGTGTAGGTCGAATCGGCGGTTATCGCCCCGCGGTAGTAGTTGACCGCCTCGGCCACCTCGCCCTGCGCGAGTGAAAGCTCCGCAAGGTTCATGAACGGCTGTGGCATCGAGGGCTTGATCCGCGCGGCGATGCGCCACGACGCTTTAGCCTTGACCGTATCGCCCATACCGAGATAGGCGTGGCCCATGTTGTTGATCAGATCGGGGTTGTCCTTCTCGTAGCGCATGTATTCGAACGATGCGGCGATCGCTGAATCATTCTCAGCGACACGGACCAGGTCATACGCGAGATGCAGGCGCGACGCCAAGTGCCGCGGCTCGATCCGGATCGCCTCCTCGTACAGTCCAATCGCCTCATAGAATTCGCCGCGCTTGTCAAGGACCAGCGCCTGCTGGTAGAGATCGAACGCCGGGTTGAACATCAGATGTTCGGTCGTCGGCCGGTTCAACGCGACGATGAGGATGATCACCCCGACGGTCGCGACGCCCGCGTTCATCCAGACCCGTTTCCGCCACATCGTCCAGATCGACCAGAACCCGACCGCGGCGAAGATCACCATCACCACGGCGAACGGCAGACGATGCCGCGCGGTCGCCAAGAACGGCACCACGGTCAGCACATACAGGACCGCGAAAAGAATCAGCGGACGGGTGCGCACAGGATCGCGCCACGCCCGCGGCAGCGCGAAAAACGCCAGCGCCCCGATCAACCCGAACGGGAAGTAGATGATCGTCTTGTTGACCAACGGCGCCAGCAGCGATGAGTATTGCGTGTGGGTGTAGATGTTGGTCTGATCGCCGACTTCGTATCCGTTCAACGCGTAGTATGTTTTCTTCAGCCAGCGCCAGAGCGTGGTGCCGGGGTTGTCGAGTATGTAGTCGACCGCCTTGCCGGTCCAGTGCGCCGAAATCTCCGACGGTTTCAACGTGCGTCCCGCCTGTTCCTGCGCGACCGAATCGGTGACATCGACAAACTCATCCCATTCGACCGATTCATCGAGACGCACGTCGGGCATCTGCATCGTCACCCCGTCGGCGTCGGGATTGTTGCCCAGGTACAGATTGACGCCCCCCTGATACGAGATCAGGACCGCATCGTCGCCGACTATGTAATTGTGCAATGTGACCGGAATGATCGGGATCAGGATGCCGAAGGTCAGGATCACCGGGGCCAGCCAGCGACGGGGCGGAACCGCGGCCCGCTGCAACGGCGACTGCACCCAACTCCACAACCAGAACGCCGGCACGGCCAAGAGGATATTGGGCCGCGCAATCGCCGACAGTCCGACAATCAGCCCGACCCCTAACCAGCGGCCCAGCCGCCCAGGCTGGCCTGCCGATTTGAGCGCCAACAGGATCGCGATGAGATTGAGGGGAATGACGAGAACCGGGATGAGAAACTCGGTCTCGTAGTAGATCATCGGGCCGTAGAGCGCCCAGATCAAACCGGCGGTGATCCCGACCCGCCGGTCGAAGGCACGCGCCCCAACCACGCCGACCAGCCCCGCCGAGACCGCCCCGATGAGCGCCTGGAGGATTCGGATCGGCCAGAAACCGTCGCCGATGATCGTAAACCAGATGCCCAGCAGATATGGGTAAAGCGGCGCGCGGTAGAAGACTCCATCGCCGATCCAGTTCCCGGCGGCCAGCGACCGCGCCCACTGGTAGTGCCACTGCGAGTCGACCTGCGGCAGGGCAAAAGCCGGGTTGTTTTGCGACAACTGCCAGAGGACGATCATCCGGACGGAGAGGGCAAGGAGGACGATAACGGCGATCCAGCCCAGCCCAATCGACTCTGCGCCGCCCTGCGGGCCGCTGAAACCGCCCCCGGAATGACCGCTGCCTGTTTTCCGGGATTTCATGCGTTGGTGGCTCGTGTCTGTCATAACACGTATTATATGCTTATGGCGGCGTCAGGCAAGGAGCGAGGAGTCGGGCAGGGGAATGGGGTACCGAGCGCTCCGGCCGGATCGGGCCTCCTCGACCCGCGGACCGTCCTCCTGGCGATGCTCTCGGCAGCCGTTTGGATCAGCTCGACCCGGACCCTGTGGACTGCGGGGGGTTGGCTCGCTGGGCTGGCAATCCTTCTCGCGCTGTTCTGGAGGCAACTCTCCCAACGGCTGACCACGATCCGGGGACTGCTGGTGTGGTCGCTGGTTTCATCATTGGTCACGGTGATCCTGTATCTGATCTTCGTCCGTGAGAGCGATCCCGGCGGCTCAACCAACCCCTCCTTTTTCGCCTTCAGCAGCCTCGCGACCGGCATTCGTATGGGGATGCGTCTTATCGGCTATGTCCTTCTGGCCATGATGGTTGTGGCGATCAGCTCGCCTTTGGACCTGGCCGCCGGACTGACCCGATTTCTCCGGCCCCTCAAGCGTCTGAAGGTGCCGGTGGAAACCGTCTATTACATGACTTTTTTCCTGTTCCGGATGATCCCTTTCCTGGTGACCGAGTCACAGACCATTCGGCTGGCGCAGGCCTCGCGTGGGATTGGCTTTCGTGGCGGTCTGCGGTCACGGGTGCGGGCTTCGGCGGCGCTGGTGGTGCCGGTCTTTGCCGCCGCCGGGAGGCGGGCGGAATTGCTCTCGACCGCCTTGTGGGCGCGCGGCTTCGATGTTGAGCACATCCCGGCCGTGGTCGCGGCGTTGCGTCTGCGAGGGCGTGACTACGTTGTTCTGACCGCACTCGTCGCCGGCTGGCTGATCTGGATCGGGTCGCGTTTCCCGGACGGGTGGTTCTGATGCCGCGTTACCGTCTCGACTGCGCCTATCACGGCGCGCAGTTCCACGGCTGGCAGCGCCAGAGCGATCTGCGCACTGTACAAGGCGAATTGGAGTTGTGGCTCGGACGGGTTCTGCGTGCCGAGGGGCCGGTCCCGCTTGTCGGTGCCGGTCGCACCGACACCGGGGTACACGCCGAGCAGATGGTGGCCCACTTCGACCGTGACTGTGCGATCCCGGTCGACCGGCTCGCCGAGCGTCTCAACGCCGCCTTGCCGCCCGATCTGGCCGTCCATCGGGTCATCCCGGTTGACGATGATTTTCACGCTCGTTACAGCGCGACCGCCCGCACCTACGTCTACCGAATCGCGACCCAGCGCACCCCGTTCGGCCGCGACCGTTCCTGGTATGTCCCTCATGACCTTGATTACGACCGCCTCTGTGCCGTTGCGGCGGTGGTCTTAGGCGAGCACGATTGCGCCGGCCTGTGTCGGGCCGAGTCGCGCAAGGACGACAACCGTTGCCGGGTGGACGTGTCCGAATGGCAGACGCGCGACGGGTTTCTGATGTACCGTATCCGGGCTAGGCGGTTCCTGCATGAGATGGTCCGGCTGTTGGTCGGGACATACGCCGGTATCGCGGCGGGTCGGCTGCCTCCCGATCGGATCGGGGATATCTTTGCCACCGGCGACGTGCGGTTGTGCGGCGACGCGGCCCCGGCGCACGGCTTGACGCTGGTGTCGGTCGATTACGGGGGCGGCGGGGGCGCGCCCGGTGATTTGGGTTGAATCCCACGTGTGGGATACGTTACTTGGTCGGTCTGAGTCGAACCTCAAGGAGGACCCGTGAAGATATTCTTGGATACAGCGAACGTCGATCAGATCCGCGAAGCCGCCAGCTGGGGGATTTTGGACGGTGTCACCACCAACCCGAGCCTGGCGGCCAAAGAGGGACGCAGCTTCGACGATGTACTCAAAGAGATCGTTGCGCTCGTGAAGGGCCCGATCTCCGCCGAGGTCGTGGCCGACCGGGCCGACGACATGGTGGAGCAGGGTGAGCGTCTGTCCGAGGTGGCGTCGAACATCGTCATCAAGATCCCGATGACCCCCGAGGGCCTGAAGGCGATTCGGATGCTGCGGGAACGTGAAATCGACACCAACTGCACCCTCATCTTCAACGCCACCCAGGGAATCCTGGCGGCGAAGGCCGGGGCGACGTTCGTCTCGCCGTTTCTCGGACGTCTCGACGATATCGGACACGATGGGATGGACTTGATCAGCCAACTGGTCACGGTGTTCGACAACTATGCGTTCAACACCGAGGTTTTGGCGGCCTCGATCCGGCATCCGCTGCACGTGGTCGAGGCGGCGTTGCACGGCGCCGACGTCTGCACGATCCCCTGGAAGGTGCTGCAGCAGATCGTCCAGCACCCGCTGACCGATATCGGTATCGACAAGTTCAACAGCGACTGGCAGAAGCTGGCCGTGTCCGTCGGCAGGGGTTGATCGGAGCGCGGCGCGCCCCGAGAGGTAAGTGAACGATGATCGAACGCTACACGCGTCCCGCGATGAGAGATCTCTGGGCGGAGAAGACCAAGTTTTCCGTCTGGCTCGAAGTCGAGCTTTTCGCGGCCGAGAAGATGGCCCAAATGGGGTTGATCCCCAAAGGTGCGCCCGCGCGCATGCGCCGTCGCGCCCGGTTCGACGTGCGGCGTATCGTCAAGCTCGAAGAGACCACGCGCCACGACGTGATCGCGTTTCTCAAGGACGTCGGACGCCACCTCGGGGACGACGAGAAGTACCTGCATTACGGCCTGACCTCCTCCGATGTCGTCGACACGGCGCAGTCGGTGCGGATGGTGCGCGCTGGCGAACTGCTCTTGAAGGAGCTGAAGTTTCCGATCGCGCACACGGCGCGTCTGGCGCGCCGTTATGTCAAGACGCCGATTGCCGGCCGTACGCACGGCGTGTTCGCCGAACCCACCTCGCTCGGCCTGAAGTTTGCGTTGTGGCACGCCGATCTCAAGCGCGGGCGCCGGCGTCTCCAGACGGCGATCGATACGATCTCCGTGGGCAAGATGTCGGGGGCGGTCGGCAACTTCGCGCATCTCGATCCGCGCGTCGAAGCGTATGTCTGCCGCAAACTCAAGTTGCGCCCGGCGCCGATCTCCACGCAGGTCTTGCAGCGCGATCGGCACGCCGAGTATCTCTTCGCGATCGCGGCGCTCGGCGCCACGCTGGAGAAGATCGCCCAGGAAATCCGCCTGCTGCACCGGACTGAAGTGGCCGAAATCGCGGAAGGATTCGCGCCCGGCCAGCGCGGCTCATCGTCGATGCCGCACAAGAAGAACCCGATCCATTGCGAACGGATATGCGGCCTGGCACGCGTGCTGCGCGGCCACGTGGTAACCGCGCTCGAAAACGTGGCGCTCTGGCATGAACGGGACATCACTCATTCGTCGGCGGAACGCGTGATCATCCCCGACGCCACGACGCTGCTCGACTACATGCTGGGGTTGCTCGAACTGGTGTTGACGGGACTGAAGATCGACACCGACCGGATGGAGGCGAACCTCACTCGTCTGGGCGGCGCCGTTTATTCACAGAAGCTGCTGCTGGCGCTCGCCGAGCGCCTGGGATCGCGCGACAAAGCTTATCCGATTGTGCAGCGCCTCGCTTTGGGATCGGGACCGGATTCACCTTTTGAGGAGCGGGTCCGCGGCGATCGGATCATCCAGTCGCACCTGAGCGCGAAGGAACTCGATCAGGTTTTCGACTGGCGTCCCTATCTGCGGCGCGCGCCGCTGATTCTCAAGCGCGCGTTGTCCGATTCAAGCCGCTGAGTCCGGCGGATCGGGCGGGGATTTGAGAATGGCACGTGACGGCTGGTTGTTTGTGGGACCGTCCCTCCTGGTCCTGATCGGGGGGGCGCTGGGGATCGTGCGTGACGGCTTCTGGGGCTGGCCGGTGGCGATCCTGGGTCTCCTCGGGACGATCGCGTTCGCCTTCTTCTTCCGCGACCCTGGACGGGTGCCCCCAAGCGATTCCGACGCCGTCGTCGCCACGGCCGATGGAAAGATCCTGTCCGTGGAGAACCTCCCCGATGGCGGGCTGCAAATCGACACATTTCTTTCCGTACTCAACGTCCACGTCAACCGCGCTCCCGTCGGCGGCAAGGTGACCGAGAGTGTCCACCGGCCGGGGCAGTATCATCCGGCCTTCGCTACCGAAGCCGGCCAGACCAACGAGCGTCACGATCTGGTGATCGAGAGTCCGCTCGGCCGTATCCGCTCGGCGCAGATTGCCGGGATTTTGGCCCGTCGCATCGTGTGTCGCCCGCGCGCGGGGGATCAGGTCCGGTGCGGCGATCGTATCGGTATCATTCGTTTCGGTTCCCGTGCGCAGGTCATTTTGCCGCCGGGATTCGCACCGCTCGTCAAGAATGGAGACCGAGTCCGTGCCGGAGAGTCGATCATCGCCCGCCAGACCGGAATTCGCGCGCACGCGTAATTTCCGCGGGATCTTCCCCGGCATGTTCACGATGGGGAACCTGTTCTGCGGGTTCCTCTCGATCCTGTCGTCGATGGACGGTGAGGCACTGCATGCCTGTCGGTTCATCCTGCTC
>DATKYL010000068.1:0-5238 GCA_035528515.1 Acidobacteriota bacterium
TGGGCCGGGAGCCGACCTATACCGAGCTGGGTGTTTTCTCCGTAATGTGGTCGGAGCATTGCGCTTACAAGAATTCGATCCTCCTTTTGAAGACCCTGCCCCGCGAGGGCCCCTGCATGCTGGCCAAGGCGGGGGAGGAGAACGCCGGCGTGGTGGACTGGGGCGACGGGCTGGCGGTGGTCTTCAAGGTCGAGTCGCACAACCACCCCTCGGCGGTCGAGCCGTACCAGGGCGCGGCGACCGGGGTCGGCGGGATTCTGCGTGACATTTTCACGATGGGCGCGCGGCCGATCGCGGCGCTCGACTCGCTGCGCTTCGGCGACCCCCACAACCCGCGCGTGCGCTACCTCGTTGACGGCGTCGTGCGGGGGATCGGCGACTACGGCAACTGCTTCGGCGTGCCGACCGTGGGCGGCGAAATGATCTTCGAGGACGCCTACACCGGCAACCCGCTGGTCAACCCGCTGGCGATCGGCATGGTGCGGACCGACAAGATCGCCCGCGGCGCGGCGTCGCTGCCGGGCGCGCCGGTCCTGGTGGTCGGCTCGAAGACCGGCCGCGACGGGATCCACGGCGCGACCTTCGCCTCCGAAGAGCTGTCGGAGAAATCCGAAGAGCGGCGCCCCTCGGTCCAGATCGGCGACCCGTTCACCGAGAAGCTCCTCCTCGAAGCAACCCTCGAGATGATCGACCAGGACTTGCTGGTCGGGATTCAGGATATGGGCGCCGCCGGGATCACCTGCTCCTGCTCCGAGACCGCGTTCCGCGGCGGGCAGGGGATTCACATCGACACCGCCCTCGTCCCGGTGCGCGAAGACAAAATGACCCCGTATGAAATCCTCCTCTCCGAATCGCAGGAGCGGATGCTGGTCATTGTCAAACCGGAATGCGAAGATCAGGTCCGCGCGATCTTCAAGAAATGGGACCTCGAAGCGGCGAAGATCGGCGAAGTGATCGAGGGCGGACGGTTCATCGTCGATCACAACGGCGAACGCAAAGTCGATATCCCGGCGAGAGACCTCTCACTCGGCGGCGGCACCCCGCAGTACGTGCGCGAGGAGAAACGTCCGGCGTACATGGATAAAGCCGCGGCATTCGACATGTCGGAGGTGCCGGTCCCCGATGATTTCGGCGCGGTGCTCACCACGCTCATCGGCTCGCCGAATCTCGCCGACAAGTCGTGGGTCTATCAACAGTATGACCAAAGCGTCCGCACCGGCACCGCGGTCGGGCCGGGGATGGATGCGGCGGTGATCCGGATTCGCAAGACCAAAACCGCGCTCGCCGCGGTCACCGACGGTAACGGGCGGTACTGTCATCTCAACCCGCGTCTCGGTGCGCAGATCGCCGTCGCGGAGGCGGCGCGCAACTTAGTCTGTGTCGGCGCGCGGCCGCTGGCGATCACCAACTGCCTCAACTTCGGCAACCCGTACAAACCCGAGATGTACTACCAGTTCGCCGAGTGTGTGCGCGGCATGGGCGACGCCTGCCGCGCCTTCGAAACCCCGGTCACCGGCGGCAATGTCAGCTTCTACAACGAAGACCCCGAACGCGCGGTCTATCCGACTCCGACGATCGGGATGGTCGGAAAAATCGAGGATCTGTCGCTGATCACCACCGGGGATTTCAAACGGGCGGGCGATATCATCGCGCTGGTCGGGCCGATGGCCGACGAGATGGGCGGGAGCGAATACCTGAAGACAATCCACAACCTCGTCACCGGCGCGATCCCCAGTCTCGATTTCGATCTCGAAAAACGGGTGCAGGATTTTGTAAGCACCGCGATCCGCGCGCGCCTGGTCAAGTCGGCGCACGATTGCTCCGACGGCGGGTTGGCGATCGCACTGTTCGAATCGTGCCTCGGGCCCCAGGAACATCTCTGGGGCGTCCATGTCGATCTGTCGGGGTTCGATGTGCGTCCCGACGCCTGCCTCTTCGGCGAGAGTCAGTCGCGCGTGGTGGTCTCCTGCACTGCGGAAGCGTCCCGGGACTTGGAGAAACTGGCGAAGGAGAAGGATGTCCCGTTCAGGGTTCTTGGTTTCGTAACCGACGATGACCGTTTGAATCTGTCGCCGTATTGCGATCTGTCCACCACCGCGCTCCGGCAGATTCATCGTGATGCGCTGACGATCCTGATGGATGAGGTCAGGACCGCGGCCGTTGCCTGATTGAAGGAGTTGGTCGTGAGCACACCCGAATCGATCACATCATCGAAACCGGCCGGTCATTCGACCTACCACCCGGTGCGCGCGCCGCGCGGGACAAGACGCTCCTGCAAAGGCTGGGTTCAGGAAGCGGCGCTGCGGATGATTCACAACAATCTCGATCCCACGGTGGCCGAGATTCCCGAGAAGCTCATTGTCTACGGCGGCTCCGGAAAAGCGGCGCGCAACTGGGATTGCTTTCATCGGATCGTGGCCGCGCTGAAAGAACTCGAAAACGACGAGACGCTCCTGGTGCAGTCGGGGAAGCCGGTGGGGATTTTCACGACGCAGCCGTCGGCGCCGCGCGTCCTGATCGCGAATTCGAACCTGGTCGGCAACTGGGCCAACTGGGAGGAATTCCGCCGCCTCGATGAACTTGGACTGATGATGTACGGGCAGATGACCGCTGGCTCGTGGATATACATCGGCACACAGGGAATTTTGCAGGGAACGTATGAGACGCTGGCGTCGGTCGCATCGCGTCAGTTCGGCGGCGACCTCGCCGGCCGCTGGGTGGTGACCGGCGGCATGGGCGGAATGGGCGGCGCGCAGCCGTTGGCCGTGACGCTGTTGGGCGGTGTGGCGCTGGTGGCCGAGGTTGACCCCAAACGCATCGACCGCCGATTGGAGACCGCCTACTGCGACCGCAAGACCGCCTCACTCGACGAAGCGTTGAAATGGGTCAAGGAGGCGGTGGCGAAGAAAGCTCCGCTCTCCATCGGACTGGTCGGCAACTGCGCCGACGTTCTCCCCGAACTTGTCGCCCGCGGCGAAATTCCCGACATCGTCACCGATCAGACTTCGGCCCACGATGAACTCGACGGATACGTGCCGCACGGGATTTCACTCGAGGAAGCGGAGCGTCTGCGTCACGAGAAACCCGACGATTACATCGCGCGGTCGATGGCGTCGATGGCGCGTCATTGCGAGGCGATAGTGGCGATGCAGAAGGCGGGGGCGATCGCTTTCGACTACGGCAACAATCTGCGCGGGCAGGCGCGGAAAGCCGGATACGCCGATGCGTTCGCCTATCCCGGATTCATCCCGGCGTATATCCGTCCGCTCTTCTGCGAGGGCCGGGGCCCGTTCCGGTGGGTGGCGCTTTCGGGCGATCCCGCCGACATCGCCGCGACCGATGAGCTGGTCCTCAAGGAATTCGCCGACAACGAGCTTCTCTGCCGGTGGATCCGGCTGGCCTCGAAAAAAGTGCAGTTCCAGGGGCTGCCCTCGCGCATCTGCTGGCTGGGATACGGCGAGCGGGACCGGTTCGGGCTTCTGATCAACGACCTGGTCAAATCAGGGAAGATTTCGGCGCCGATCGTAATCGGCCGCGACCATCTCGACTGTGGCTCAGTCGCCTCTCCATATCGCGAAACCGAGGGCATGAAAGACACGTCTGACGCGGTCGCCGACTGGCCGCTCCTGAATGGGCTTCTGAACGCGGTTTCAGGGGCCGGGTGGGTCTCGATTCACCACGGTGGCGGCGTCGGCATGGGGCTTTCGATTCACGCCGGGATGGTCGTGGTGGCCGATGGTTCCGAGGATGCGGCGGGGCGGCTCAGGCGGGTCTTGACGAACGACCCCGGAACGGGGATTATGCGTCATGCCGACGCGGGATACGACGAGGCGGTGGCCTTCGGGCGCACCCACGGTCTGAAATTGCCCGGAATTGCGTGACCGTGGCTCTCTGATCTGGTATCGTTGTCCCGCGCCGTTGTATTTGTTCGAGCGTGAAGCTTGAGGGGGCATGGGGATCAGCCATGGCTGAAACGCCGGTAGACGGACAGTCGACAGATAGCCCGCGGCCACGTCCGCGTTCCAGCCGACCCAGCCGACGCCGGCCGCCGCGTCCGGGACGAGGTATGCCGTCGGTCAATCCATTC
Source organism: Acidobacteriota bacterium (assembly GCA_035528515.1). Classification (GTDB taxonomy): domain Bacteria; phylum Zixibacteria; class MSB-5A5; order WJJR01; family WJJR01; genus DATKYL01. The sequence continues at coordinate 4,088 of DATKYL010000068.1, forward strand.
GGCCAGGCGAACGCGCGGGCGGTTGCCTACGATCTGGCCACGCGCGCTTTCGCCGGCGGCTTGCCTTTCGATCAAATCTGGGATGAAGACTCCGGCTTAGCCGCGTTGCCGCAACGTGATCGGGCGCTGGCGATTCATCTGTCGGCGGGCGTGCTGCGTTTCAAACGGCGTCTCGATGCGCGCGCGCGCCTTCTCACCGACGGTAAGTCCGACGATCTGAACGAAGCGGTCCAGTGGGTTCTGCGTTTCGGGCTTTTTCAGGTCGTAGATTGTGATCGCATCCCACCCCATGCGGCGGTTTCCACTGCGGTTGACGCGGTCAAGGTTGTTTCGCATAAAGGCATCGCCGGAATGGTGAATGCTGTTTTGCGCCGGGCGGTGCGCGAACGGGATGATCTGGTGATGTCCACCGCCGCTGACGGGACGCCGGCCGGCCGGGCGGATTGTCTCTCCATGCCCGAATGGCTGGCCGATCTGCTCTGCGACCGTTTCGGCGCCGATGCCTTCGCCCGCATCGAGCGTTGGGCGAATCATCCTCCCACGTACTATTACCGTCTGGCAAAGAACGGCGGCGGACTCGAACGTCTGCAGCAGGTGATCGAGGCCGGTGATCTGGGTTCGGTACGGCCGCATCGCGAGTTTCCCGAATATGTCGGCGTGAGCACCGCCGCACTAGCGGCGTCTTCGCCGCTTTTCGCTGAACCGTTGGGATGGGTACAGAACCCGGCGGCGGGACTGGTGGTACAACTGCTGGACCCGCAACCGGGAGAGACGATCCTCGATCTGTTCGCCGCTCCCGGGGGTAAATCGATGGCGATTGCCGAACGGGTCGGGCCCGAGGGGCAGGTGTTGGCGGTGGACCGCAGCGAACAGCGACTGAAACGCGTGATCGACAACAAGGCGCGTCTCGGGTTCGACAACATTCTTCCGGTCGTGGGGGATGTCTCCGACCTCGGCCCGCGCACTGCGCTGCGTGTGCTCGCCGATGTTCCCTGCTCGGCGCTGGGAACCTTGCCGAAGAACCCCGAGGTGCGCTGGACGAAAAAGCCGGTCGACGTTGACCGTCTGGCGCGTTCGCAACGCATCTGGCTTTCGGCGGCGTCGTCGCACGTCGATCCCGGCGGTGTCCTCGTGTATGCCACCTGTACGCT
>DATKYL010000069.1:0-9994 GCA_035528515.1 Acidobacteriota bacterium
GTGGTCCCGGCCGGGACATCAATCGTGCGATCGTCGATTGTAACCTTTGGCATCGTGTGTCTCAGCGCGTCGAGGTCTTCAGCAATCTATGCATCCAGCCGCGGTATCATGTGCCCGGGTTTTCTATCAGACCGCCGCGGCGATGTGCGTCTCCCGCATCGGGATCGACTCCACCGGCCGTCCCCGGGCGATCCATTCCTCAAACTCGTCGCGGAACTTCGTGACAAAACTCACCACCGGCAACGATGCCGCTTCCCCAAGGGGGCAGATCGTGTTGCCGATGATATTGTGCGCGATACGCAGCAGGTTGTCGGCGTCGCCGGATCGGCCCCGCGTGTCGAGAGTGCGGTCGATGATTTGCGCCAGCCACGCCGTCCCCTCGCGACAGGGCGTGCACTGCCCGCACGACTCGTGCGCGTAGAAACGCGCCAGCACAAACAGGGCCTCAACCATCGAGACCGTGTTATCTAAGACAATGATCCCGGCCGAGCCAGCCATCGATCCGATCTGCGCCAGCGCATCGAAATCCATCGGCACGTCGATCTCGTCGGCGGTCAAAACCGGCGACGATGACCCGCCGGGAATAACCGCTTTGAGTGTCCGCCCGTCGAGGAGCCCGCCGGCATGGTCGTAAATGATCTCGCGTAGCGGGATGCCCATCGGCAACTCGTACACGCCGGGCTTCTTCACCAGTCCTGAGACGGTGAACATCCGCAGCCCACCGCAACGTTCGGTGCCGAGCGCGGCAAACGCCACGGCGCCAAGTTCGATCACGTGCGGGACGTAGGAGATCGTCTCGACGTTATTCACCACCGTCGGGCAGCGCAGGTAGCCTTCGACCGCCGGGAACGGCGGTTTCAGACGCGGCCAGCCGCGTTTGCCCTCGAGCGACTCTAAGAGGGAGGTTTCCTCACCGCAGATATAGGCGCCGGCACCGCGATGGACCACCACGTCGACGGCGAAATCATGTCCCAGCACCTTCTCGCCCAGGAGTCCGGCGGCCTTCGCCTCGGCAATCGCTGCTTCGAGGCGCGCGATCGGCAGATCGTACTCGCCGCGCACATAGATGAACGCCTTGTGCGCGCGGATCGCCCAGCAAGTGATGATGATCCCCTCCAAGAGCAGATGGGGATCGTGGATCATGACATACTTGTCTTTGCAGGTCCCCGGCTCGCCCTCGTCGGCATTGACCACCAGATAACGCGGCTTCGGGGAATCCTTCGGCAGAAAGCTCCACTTACGTCCGGCGGGAAAACCGGCGCCGCCCAGCCCGCGCAGGTTGGACTTGATCACCTCCTGCACGAGCGCGTCCGGCTCCATCGCGAACGCCTTCTCGACGCGCGCATAGATCCCGTTGCGCCGCGCCACCTCGAGAGTGTGCGAGTTTTCCAGGCCAACATGTTTGGTGACGAGTTTCACCATATCTTAGATGTGCGTCCGCACCGATCCGTTCGCGTTCCTACTCCGCCTCCGCCAAAATCCGGTCGATCTTCTCACGCGTCAGGTTGCCTTCATACCGGTCGTCAAAACGCATCGCCGGGGCGCACTCGCAGTAGGCGAGACACTCGACTTCCGACAACGTGAACTTCCCGTCGGACGTCGTCTCCCCCGCGTCGATGCCAAGTTTCTGCTTCAGATAATCCATTAATGACTCTGACCCCGCCAGCCAGCAGGCGATGTTGCGGCAGATCTGGATGTGATGCCGTCCGAGGGGCCGGCGCGGGAACATCGTATAGAACGTGACCACCCCATGCACGTCGTTGAGCGGGCGTTCGAGCACTTCACCGACAATCTGCTCAACCTGCGGCGAGATCCAGCCGAACTCGCGCACCGCCAGCCAGAGGATCGGCAGCGTTGCCGAATTCCGATCGGGGTATTTCCCGAAGATCGCGTCGATCTCGCGTTTGGCCTCATCCGACCACACGACCGGCCCGGCATGCGGCTGGCTGCCCCAATCGGAGGTCGGTGTCTGTGTCGTTTCCGTGCTCACTGTGACTGACTTTCCAGTACTGCTTCTCTCTAGAAAAATCGGGCTGTCATTCCGAACGCAGTGAGGAATCTGCTGTCTCTACGTGTTCAGTCAACGGGTTCAAAAGCAGATCCCTCACCCCGACCTTCGGCCGGGATCTGCGACTTCGTTCGGGATGACTCGCCTTTGTCTGATGACGTCGATAGTCTCCATTTCCGGTCTGACATGATCGCTGCTCACCGGTCCAATTCCCCGGCGATCATGTTGACGGTGCCGAATGTGGCAATCACATCGGCGATCATATCGCCGATGATCATGCGATCCATCCCTTGCATGAGATAGAAACAGGGCGGCCGGCAGCGCACCCGGTAGGCTCTCCCCGAACCGTCGGAGACCATGTAAAACCCGAGTTCGCCGTTCGGCGCCTCATTCGCGATATAGATCTCCCCCGGCGGCGTCTTGATCCCTTCACCCTCCATGATCAGCATGAAGTGGTTCATCAGGCCTTCGATGTTGCCGTAGGTGTCCTCTTTGGGCGGGAGAGACACACGCCGGTCGGCGGTGCGGATCGCCTGCGCCGATTTCTTGTCGGCGCCGTCGAGGGTCGGATCGGGACGCACCGTGCGCAGCAGCAGATCGGCGGTCATGCCCATCTTGGCCGCATCGACCATCTGGGCGCCGGTTAACGGTCGGCCGGACATATCGACCTGCACCGGGCCGCCCGGAATCTGCCGGCTCGCCTGCCGGATCATGCGCACCGACTGCCGCATCTCCTCCATCCGCACGAGGTACCGATCGTAGTTGTCGCCGACCGTGCCGACCGGAACATCGAAATCGAGACGATCGTAAATCGAATAGGGCTCGTCCTTGCGCAGATCGCGCGGCATGCCGGTCGAACGCAAGAGCGGACCGGTGAAGCCCAAGGACCACGCGTCCTCTTTCGAGATCACCCCGACGTCCTTCAGTCGGTCGATGAAGATGCGGTTGCGCGTCAATAGAACATCGACGTCCTCCATCTCGCGCAAAACCAGGTCGAGTGCCTTGTCGAGACGTTCCAGCCACCCCGGCGGGAAGTCCGCCTTAACGCCACCTATCCTGACATACGAAATCGTGAGCCTTGCGCCGGTCAGTTCCTCGATCAGCTCGTAGAGGTATTCCCGCGCCTTCATCAGGTAGATGAACGGGGTCATCGCGCCGAGTTCCATCGCGCTCGCGGCGACGCAGGTCAGATGGTCGGTGATGCGCGAGACTTCGGAGGATATCACGCGGATATATTCGCAACGCTCGGTCGGGTGGATATCAAGGAGCTTCTCCACCCCCATCGCGTAACAGACGTTGTTGATGATCGGCGAGACGTAATTAAGCCGGTCGGTATACGGGAATACCTGCCCCCAGCCAACCGTCTCGGATTCCTTTTCGAACGCCCGGTGCAGATACCCGATCTCGATGTCGGCGTCCTCCACGCGCTCCCCGTCGAGCGCGAGCACGATGCGGATGACCCCGTGCATCGCCGGATGCGACGGCCCCATGTTCAGAAGCATCGCACGCGTACTCAGCGTCGTGTCCGAACGCAGGGTGGTGTCAACCGCCCAATCGGCTATATCGGAGTGCGGGATATCCATAACGGTCATCAGAAAATCATACCGGGTCGGTCGTCGGGGATCTCCCGCTCCACTACGCGCGGCTGGCGCTTGTTGAACGGATAGTCCTTGCGTAACGGGTGGCCCTCAAATCCCTCGTACATCAGAATTCGTTTCAGGTTGGGATGCCCGGTGAAACGGATGCCGAACATATCGTATACTTCCCGTTCGGGCCAGTTGGCCGCCGGGTAAATATCAACGATCGAATCCAAAACCGGCTCGGCGTTGTCCTCCGGCCGCGTCTTGAGACGGAACCGCGCGTTGCGGCTCAGCGAGTACAGATGCAGGACCACTTCGAACCGCGGCGTCTGCCGGAGTTTCAGGCGATCCCATCCTGCCAGATCGGTCAGGAAATCGTAATCGCACTCAGGATCGTCCCGCAGCAAACGCACGGCGTCGCGATAGCGATCGGCCCGGATTACCGCGGTCACATCCCCCCGATGCGCATGCGTTTCCAAGACCGCATCGCCGAACTCCGCGCGCAGACGTGCAATCGTGGGATCGTCGTGGGTCGGCTCAGGCATTGCTGTCAGTGTGTGCGGGCCGGACCGGGCCGGTGAGTCCATGCCTCTGCTTCTGGATCTTGGCCTGGAGTTTCATGAGGGCGTCCAGAACGGTCTCCGGACGCGGCGGACAGCCGGGAATGTAGCAGTCGACCGGAATGATCCGGTCGATCCCCTGAACGGTGGCATAGTTGTCGTAAAACCCGCCGGTGCAGGTGCAGACGCCGAAAGCGACCACCCATTTCGGATCACACATCTGCTCGTACACCATGCGCAGCACCGGTGCCATTTTGTGGGAAATCGTCCCCACCACCAGGAGCATGTCGGCCTGGCGCGGAGTAAAACGCGGCCAGGCGGCGCCGAAACGGTCGAGGTCGTAATGCGCTGACGAGACCGACATGTACTCCATGCCGCAGCAGGCAGTCACGAAGGGATACGGGAAGAGCGACCACTTGCGCGCCCACGCGATCCCGTCGGACAAACGGCTCGTGAAAAACCCCGGCCCGCCGCCGCTTACTGCCACTTCAGGGCCCCCTTCTTCCAGACGTACCACAGCGCCACCACGAGAATCCCGATGAAGACGGCCATCGAGTAGAAGGCCGCGATGCCGATCTCGCGGAAGACGACCGCCCAGGGAAACAGAAAAGCCAGGTCGATGTCGAAAATCACGAAAAGGATGGCGATCAGATAGAACTTCAGCCCGAACTGCTCGCCGGGATTCTGAAACGGCGTCACGCCGCACTCGAAGGGCTGCTGCTTGATTGGGGTCCGTTTCCGGGGACCCAGCACAACACCCAGAATCCACATGCCGCCGATCAGTACGGCCACGAAGAGACCGATCACCACGAGCGGGACGTAATGACTAATCGCTCAGATCCTTTCCCCAATAAACGACCAAAGCCGCCGACCGCGCCCCGGCGTCGTAGACAGCGGGCAGCGCCGGACCGGCGGCATCGGCTTTACTTCTCAGCGAAGTACTCAACGTTTTTCTGAGTGAAGTCGGCCCACTTCTCCGGGACGTCGCCTTCCTCAAAAATCGCCTCAACCGGACAGGCCGGGACACAGGCGCCGCAGTCGATACACTCGGCGGGATCGATGTAGAGCATTTCGGCTTCTTCGAATTCCGCCTCGTCCTTGGTCGGGTGTATACAGTCGACCGGGCACGCATCCACACAGGCTGTATCCTTCGTCCCAATGCACGGTTCGCAGACTACGTACGTCATGGTGCTTTTCCTCCTCGTGTAAGGACCCTATTCTCCCACGCGTTCCTGTTTCGCCACAAGATATAACCGCTGGTTCGTCCGGTGCGTCGACCGCCTGACCCCGGGTATTCCGAATTAAACGCCTTCGCTCCGGTTCTGTGGGACACAAAATGCCTCAAGTGTCACAGAATCGAGGAAGCTGCGCAGGCGGCTGTTGAGTGCCTCCATCGGGCTCTGGATGTTGCAGCCGTTGGACTGCGGGCAGGGCGGACCGTCGGCGCCCGAGCAGTGGACCAGATCGGCCCTGCCCTCAATCGTGTTGATAACGTCGGTCAGCGTCACCTCGCCGGGCTTACGCGCCAGCGAATACCCGCCGTTCTTCCCCTGATGCGAACAGAGCAGATTCGCACTGCGCATCTCGTGGAATATCTTGGCCAAAAGCTTGCCGGGGATACCGTACTGCTCGGAGACACCACGCACCGTGACCACGGTTCCAGGCCCCAGAGAGGCCATGTGGGCCAGACCGATCAGGGCATACTCGACTTTCCGTGTAATGCTCAGCATGATCCACCCGGCCCAACCGGACCAAGTCAGGGAACCTTTCTATACGTCAAGCCCCTGCGAGTCAAGGTGATTTGCACAGTTTTGACGCCGACAACCCCGTACGAGCCGGCCAAATTCGGCTCCTCGACACCCCCGCCCCGTCCGGCACCCAACTTGACAAAAGACCAACTCCGACATATACTTACGGCAAGAGTCAACGGTACCCACAGCCACCTGCTCTGCGCGCCGACAAATGAAGAAGATGAGCCCCCCAAAGGGAACGTTTAGACAGTGGTTGACCCTGGTCGCGGCCACCCTGATCGTGGTCAGCCTGTGTCAGGCCGCGACAGCGCAAGACACGACGATATTTGTCGATTTGCCCGATCGGGCCGTCTACCCGGGGGATCCGATCCTGATTCCGGTCACGTTGATCAACCTGCACGACTCGATCGAGGCCTTCTCGTTGACCTACGTTCTTGGGCGTCCCGGCCTGGTGGTGTTCGCCGACTCGCTGATCGTGGATACCCTGATCCGGTGTCTGGACCCGCCGGCCTGCGCCGATGTGGACACCACCCTCGATACCCTCTTCGCCAGCCCAGCGTTCCGGAGCGGGGGCACTTTGACCGCCGAATGGGACGGGCTGGCGGGATTGGTCCTCTCCCCGACGATTCTCAGAATCAACGGAATCTCCGATCTCAATCTCGACAACCTCCCGCCGGGAATTCCGCCGCTGACCCTCGGCGAGACACTGATCACAATCGTCGCCTGGGCGCTGTGCGATCCCGACACGATCTCCGGGTTCACGGTCGCGGTCCAGCAGCCAACCCTCGCGGAGTTCTCCAACGAGCTGGGGGAGATGATCCTGCCGGTGTCGTCATCGGGCGCGACGATTACGATTCTCTCGCCCCCCCTCGGCGATCTCGATCACTCCGGTGTCTACGACGTCCTCGATGTCGTCTGGATGATCAACTGCGCTTTCCGCGGCCACTGCCCCGGCTGCACCAACGACCTCGCCGATCTCAACTGCGACGAGATCGTCAACGTCATTGACGCCGTCCTGCTGGTCAACCACGTCTTTCGTGGCGGGCCGGTGCCGGGGTGTTAGTAGCGCGAGACCACACCGGTCGCAAGTGGCATACATTCGAGAGAACACCGAGAACGTCGCACCGGTCATCACCACTGAAACGGGAGGGCGAAGCTCCCGCTGAGCCGCCCTTACGTAGAGGCTGCCCAAACTCGACGCCGTAGATACACCGTCCCGGAGCCGGGACACGATCACGGGAATCTGGATGTGCGCGGATAGGGCGCGCGAAGGGGCAGCTCTCCCAGTCAACCACGTCTTCCGCGGGGGGCCGGTGCCGGGGTGCTAGTAGCGAGAGAGGGCACGGGTCCGAAGATCCGTGGCACCGCACTGCCTTCTCACTCCACCGTCACGCTCTTCGCCAAATTCCGCGGCTGATCGACGTCGCAGCCGCGCAGCACCGCCACGTGGTAGGCCAAGAGTTGCAGGGGAATGATCGAAAGGATCGGTGTCAGGGCGCGGGCGGTCTTCGGAACGTGGATGACGTGATCGACATACTCTCCGATCCGTTCGTCGCCTTCGGTCGCCAGCGCGATCACTGTCCCCTTGCGCGCCTTGATCTCCTGGATGTTGCTGAGGACCTTCTCATAGACTAAGTCCTGCAGCGCGATCACGACGACCGGCATGCGCTCGTCGATTAACGCGATCGGGCCGTGCTTCATCTCGGCGGCGGGATATCCCTCGGCGTGGATGTAGGAGATTTCCTTGAGTTTGAGCGCCCCTTCGAGCGCGACCGGGAAATTGTAGCCGCGTCCGAGGTAGAGGAAGTTCTCGCGACGGAAATAATCGGCGGCGATCCCGCGGATTTCATCCTCGCGATCGAGGATCGACTGCACCTGTTCGGGGAGTTTTTCCAGCGCCGCGATCAGCTTGGCGCCCTGTTCGAATGCCATCGTCCGCATGCGCGCCAAGAGCAGGGCTATCAGCGACAGCACGGTGATCTGCGAGGTGAAGGCTTTGGTCGACGCGACGCCGATTTCCGGCCCGGCGTGAATGTAGATCCCGCCGTCGGTCTCGCGGGCGATGGTCGAACCGACCACGTTGCAGATCCCGAGCACCGTCGCACCCATGCGTCGGGCCTCGCGCAATGCCGCCAGCGTGTCGGCGGTTTCGCCCGACTGCGAGATCACAAAAACGGCGGTGCCCGGACGGACCACCGGGGCGCGGTAGCGGAATTCGGAAGCGTATTCGACCTCGACCGGGATCCGCGCCAGATCCTCGATGATGTACTCGCCGATCAGCGCCGCATGCCACGAGGTCCCGCAGGCGGTCAGAATGATCCGGTCGATCTGGCCGAGTTCTTCTAAGTGCGGTCTGATCCCGTTGAGACGGGCCGTGCCCTCCTCGTGATTGAGACGCCCGCGCATCGCATTGGTGATCGTGGTGGGCTGCTCGTGGATCTCCTTGAGCATGAAGTGCGCGAATCCGCCCTTCTCGATCTCATCAAGCGTCCACTCGATTTCCTGAATCTCTCGCGTCACGACCGTGCGGTCGATTTTGGAAATGTCGAAGCTGTCCTTGGTGACCGCAGCCACTTCGAGATCGTCGAGATAGACGACCTGATTGGTGTGGCGCAGAATGGCGGCCACGTCGGACGCGACGAAATTTTCGCCTTCACCCCGGCCGATCACCAGCGGCGAGCCGTGCCGCGCGGCGACGATCAATCCGGGCTCCGCTTTCGCGATGACGGCGATCCCGTAGGTGCCCTCAACCTGCGAGAGGGCGACACGGGTCGCTTCGACCAGGCTGCCGTCGTAGTTGTCCTCGATCAGATGAACGAGAATCTCGGTGTCGGTATCGGTCGTGATCTTGTGGCCGCGGCGGATGAGCCATTCGCGCAGAGTCGCGTAGTTCTCAATGATGCCGTTGTGGACGAGGCAGATTTCGCCTTTGCAATCGAGGTGAGGGTGGGCGTTGGCGTCGGTCGGCTCACCGTGGGTGGCCCAGCGCGTGTGCGCGATTCCCCACGTGCCGACGTAGTGATTGCCCTCGAGCTTTTTCTCGAGTCGGGCGATCTTGCCGGCGTACTTCTCGTACTGCAACCCTTCCGGCCCGAAGACCGCGATGCCGGCGGAATCATACCCGCGGTACTCCATCCGCTTGAGACCTTCGAGCAGAATCGGCAACGATTGCTGCTCTCCGACGTATCCGATGATTCCGCACATCGCCTTGCCCTTAACCCTTCGTTGGAGTACGCCCGCGCTACTTACAGACCGAGAACGTCTAACGCCTCGGACATCAATCCCTTGGCCCGCTTGCGGGTTGTCGCCTCGGATGAGACACGCATGATCGGTTCGGTGTTCGACGGACGCACATGGATCGAACCATCGTCCAAGTCGACTTTGATCCCGTCACGCCGGTCCAGACGTCCTTCTTTTACAAACCGCGCGCCAAAACGCTTCAACCGCCGGCTCAGATCGGCGGGCCGCGGCGCAGTCTTCTTGACGGCATGATAGTACGGCAGTCCCGCGGACAGTTCCGCAATCGATGCCGATGTGCTCGCCCAGAGCGACAAGACCAACGCCATCCCCAGCAGTGCGTCGCGTCCGTAATGCAGCGACGGCAGAATCACGCCACCGTTCCCCTCGCCGCCGATCGCCGCTTTCTTCGACTGTATCATCGCGGCGACGTTCACCTCGCCCACTTTGCTGGTGTATCCCTTCTGACCGAATCCGCGGGCGACGTCAAGGACCGCCCGCGAGGTTGACAGATTGATCACGACCGGCCCGGGTGATCGCGACAGGACCCAATAGCTCGCCAGCACCAGCGTCCTCTCTTCGCCGAGGGGACGCCCGTTCTCGTCGACGATCGCCAGCCGATCGGCGTCGGGATCGACGGCAAAGCCGATGTCGGCACGGTGTTTCCGCACGGCCGCGCCGAGCGCGCGCAGGTTCCCGGGCACCGGTTCGGGCCCGCGCGGAAATCGCGGGCCGGGTGTGCAGTGGAGACGGTGCAGACGACAGCCCAACCGTTCCAGAAGCAGCGGGCCGTATTCTAAGCCCGCGCCTCCGCCAGCGTCGAACACGACACGGGGACGGCGTCGCTTGATCGCCCCG
>DATKYL010000070.1:0-14550 GCA_035528515.1 Acidobacteriota bacterium
TTCAGGTTGTCCTCGAGCAGGAAGATGAAGTTACCGGCACCCTTCATGGGAGCGGGATTCAGCACGTCCGTCGAGAACACCGCGCCCTGGCGTGTCGCGTGACAGCTCAGGCAGACATCGGACGCCGTAGCATCTTTGAGCAGATAGCTGTTGCCGAGCGGGCTGTCCGGGTCGACCAGGACTCCGTCCTGACTGTTGTGCATGGTATGGCAGCCCTGACAATCCGCGACGCCGAAGTCGTGGAACGCCCAGGCGCTGCCGGCCAGCGCAAAAGTGAGGACTGTTGCGATGAGTAGTACTTTGCGCACTACAAACCTCCTTTAATGTTGTTAGTTAGTGCGTGTTGCGGATTGAATGACAGAGTCGGATTGTTGCGGGCGTCACCTCCGTTCGGTTCGATCTCATTCTGTTCGTGTTCGTGATAGCCGACGCCGGAGCCCGACGGCTGCGCGCTATCGACGGGACGGTCCCGTAAAAACCGGTCGTGGATGCTGTCGGGCACCCGACAAATCTGAACACGATTGAGATGCACTTGACTGATATAGACATGGCCAAGGGCGTCGGTGGCGAGGGACGATGGGAAGTAGAACCAGCCCGGATTGATACCCTTGCCGCCGAATTCCCCAACGAACTTTCCCTGAGAAGTGTAGCACAGCACGTTGAAACGCCGCTTGTCCAATACAAGCACAAGACCATCGCCGCTGACCCCGACCGAGACCGGGAAATTCATCGCGCCGACCGCGGACCCTTTGTAGCCGAATCTCCCCGTACGGTTGCCATCCAGATCGAAACGGTAAACCGTACCCACCGAGGACGCCGGTAGAAGAAGTTCATCGCCGACAATAGTCAGCGCCCCGAAAACAAGCTCCTGGCGGGTCGTGTCGTCGATGTCGGAAAGAATCGGGACGTCCAGGTCAACGGTCCCCTCCGGCGTCATCCGCAAGAGTCGGGGAGTCGATTCATCCAGCAAGTAGAGACGCTGCCGGTCATCGATGGCCATCGTAGTGATGTGCATTCCCGGCAATTCAGAGGCATCACCGCCCAGCTCGCCGAGATACAGACCGTCGAAATCGTAACGCATCAGCTTGTAGCCGTCGCGCGTCGAGGCGAGCACGTAGATGATCCCGCTCGACGACACCACGAAGTCCGCGATCGAGCCGACGTGCTCCCCCATCGGGAATTCGAAACGGTAGGCGCCGTTCCGGTCAAACACGACGAGGCGGTTGTTGCCCTGATCCGCGACGTACAGCTCGTCGGCGGCACGGTCGTAGAAGACCTTGCCCGGACGGAGGAGATCATCCAGACTGCCGGGAACATCGAGCATGCGAACGAATTCAGCGGGAACTGCCAGCGGATCCGGCTCCTCGGCGACCGCCGGGCCGCAGACCATCACGATCGCTGCCAGCAAGAGTAAACCGCACAGAGAATGCGCCCGCCTGCACCAAGTGCCGGCGAAGCCCACCCCCGCGGACGTCGATTTAAGAATCATGGTCTCTGATCTGCTAACAAATCGTGCTTACGATCCGACTCCCGAGGACCGTGAGGTACTCTGAGGGCACCAAGCCCTCGACCCGCCTGGCAGCAAACAGCGTGCCACCGGAAGTCGTGTATTGTCATACAGTTGCCTCAACCGGTGCCGGACTCACCGCCCTCTGCCAACACCTTGCAGCCGAATGGGTACACTGATGTCACGGTTCTTGGATGGAGCGTATTTTTCTTGCGGCAGCACCGCTTCACTCCCCACGTGTAAGCGATGATCTCGGATTCTGGGCGAAATCCCTCAGGTAATCGCGTCAAATAACCCAACCTCCCCAGTCCTGATTCGACTTCCCGGAACCGTCGCCGCGGACGGCGGCACGAGAGACGGTCAATCAGCGGGCTGGACGAGGCGGGCGGGTTTGGGTTCCGGTGGGGGATTCGGCGCTACGCGGACGGTCTGCAGTTCACGGGTCGGCGAGAATGGATGACTCCGAAGCCCACCGCCGCGCGCGGGCCGTCACCGGCACAATGCGCGCGGCGGTCGGTCGTAAAGACCAGCGCGACGAACTCATCATCTCATCCCGGAGGCGCCCGCCCTGTCTGACGGCCTTGACCTTGGGATTCACTGCGACTGTAGGAGCGGTGGGAAGCCGGCTACGGTGGTTTCGAGCAGACGCTGCAAGAGTGTTCTTAGGCTGATCTCTCCAGGTCGTCAAGTGATTTGGCTGGAGCCGACTGGGCGGCGGCGGCGAAACAGCAACGGCGACCGATCGGGGGAATTGCCTTCGCCGTTTGATGGCATTAGGTTGACGTCATGAATGATGCAATGGACGGACTCTGCCTCTTTGTTTCCGACCTCCACGGTTCGCTGCCTCGCTACCGTCGCTTGTTCCGACTGATCGCAGAAGAAACACCGGACGCTGTCTTCGTCGGCGGCGACCTTCTGCCCTCGTTTTTGCGGTTTTCCGACGCGCGGGCGGGAACGCCGGATGAGTTTGTCGGCGATTTTCTGGTTCCGGAATTGCGGGCGCTGCATTCCCATCTCGGGGCCGCCTATCCATCGATCTTCCTGATCATGGGGAACTACGACCTGCGGGCAGCGGAGGGTGAATTCACACGGGACGAGTACGCCGATCTCTGGCGCTATATCCACCAGAAGCGCGTAACGTACGGCGCGTTTGACGTCTTCGGCTACGCGCACGTCCCCCCCACCCCTTTCAGGCTGAAGGACTGGGATCGTTACGACGTCTCCCGATCGATCGATCCCGGCTGCATATCGCCGGAGGACGGAGACTATTCAGTGGAGATCGATCGGCGCCGGGTTCGGTACGCCACGATTCAAGATGATCTCGAGGCACTCACGGGCGATCGTGACCTGAGCCGCAGCGTCTTTCTCTTTCACACACCGCCGTATCAGACCCATCTGGATCGGGCGGCATTGGACGGGCGGGTGATCGACCACGTGCCGCTCGACGTGCACGTGGGCAGTATCGCGGTCCGTCGCATGATCGAACGGAAGCAGCCGCTGCTGACGCTGCATGGTCACATTCACGAGTCGGTGCGCCTGACGGGGCGCTGGCGCGACCGCGTAGGACAGACCCACCTGTTCTCGGGGTGCCACGACGGGCCCGAGCTGGCGGTTGTGCGATTCCGGCTGGACGAACTGGATGCGGCGGAGCGCGTGCTTCTGCCGGTTACGTGAACGTCTGTCTTATCGACAGCGGGCGGGCCGCGTCGGTGACGGCATCGATTTTCGCCGCGTAGCTGATCTTCTTTTCGATATCCTCGTCGGTCACGATGTGAACATCGAGAATACCCCCGGAGCGGTACCCGGTTTGGAGGTAGTTGACCTCGTCGAGGCACAGACTCCAGCCCCGCAGCCAGGTGTCGAGAAGATAACGCTGGGTCGGAGTGCCCCGGAAGTGGATGAGGAGGTCGATGTCGCTGGCGGGTCCGGCGGTGGCGTTCTTGGTGCTGCTGAAGATGTACATCGCCGCCACGCCGAACTCCTCGGGGTTGATATCCGCGGCGATTTGCTCGGCCATCCGCATCCGCCAGCGCGAGTAGCTCGGTGATTGCCGGGCGGTGCCTTCCTCCTCCATCCTGATGGTCTCCGGGACCGCGTTACCCGGCTTCCGCAGGAGAGCGACCGCTTCGTTCAGATCGGCATTCATGAGGAGTTGGAGGGTCAGACCATCAGTCGATTCCGGCACGTCGATGAGGTGGACGGTGTCCGCCAGCGCGGCGTAATCGGGCAGGAACTCCGCGAGCAGATTCGGAGAACGCGTGAGGAACGCCTCATTGAAAATGACGCCTTCGTCGTCCGGATACAGCGGCAGGTAGTGGATGCGCGCTTCCACCAAGTCCTGGAAGAAATGTGCTCCGAATGACACCTCGGGCACGCAATTCCCCGTCTTACAGGCGATTTCGATCAGCGCGGCCGTGTTGTGGAGGTTGGAGGAAGTGATGCGGATGCCGAGTTTGATGTCCCCACGGCTGCCCCTCCTGGTCCAGCGAGCCGGGGTGAGGTGGCTCAGCGAAACTCACCTCCACACTACTGGACCAGGATCCCTGGGGCAAGCCAAACAATCGATCACACGGTCGCGGGCTGTCTTACCGGTGAATGGTTGAGGATATTCTCAACCGCGGCCCTGTCAACGTCCATGATGTAGGGGATGCCACTGATCATCGCCGCTTCCGGCGTCAGCGCCGCGAGGTCGTCGCGGGAGACATGCTCCAGAGCGAACTTGCGGCTGCCTGCCATCATCTGACGCAATCCCTGGGCGAGACGTTCGTAGTACGTGTACAACCCGATCGCACCGGCGGGAATCCGTTCGAATTCTTCGCTGCCCAGTTCGCGACGCAGATCGCCGGCGGTAACGAATATCTCGTCGATCGTTGTCCCGAACCGCTCCACGTACACGGGAACCTGATGCTCCTTGATGGCTCGTCCGATCGTCTTGCCGACCATGGCCGCGGCGATGGGGCTGCGGGCCATGCCGATGAGCTTGACGAACGGCGCCCCGATGGCCAGCCCCTTGAAAATCTGATCCTCGAAAGTGAAGCCGCCCGCGAGAGCGAGCGCCGGAACATGCTCGCCCTGGTCCGCAAGCTGCTTGGTGTACTGGTACAGAAGAGAGTGCAGCTCCACCGGCGGGACGCCCCATTCGTTCATCATACGCCACGGACTCATCCCTGTACCGCCCCCGGCGCCGTCGACGGTGAGGAGGTCGATATTGTACTTGGATGAGAATTTGATGGCGCGTGCCAGGTCCGCCGGGCGGTAGGCGCCCGTCTTCAGGAAGACGTACTTCGCACCGGCCTTGCGCAGTTCTTCAACCCGCTGGGCGAATGCTTCTTCGGTCACCATTCCGACCCGTGAGTGCCGTTCGAATTCCTTGAAGGCGCCGCGGTGGAACGCGTCGATCACGTCGGGGTTCGTCGGATTGGGCAAAACAACGTACCCGCGATTGTACAGCAGTTGTGCCTTCTCGAGATCCCGGACCTTGACTTCACCGCCGATGTTCTTCGCGCCCTGACCCCATTTGAGTTCCACGCACTCGACACCTAACGTGCCGATGGCGTACTCCTGGGTTCCCAAGCGGGTGTCTTCGATGTTGGCCTGCACAATGATGGCTCCGTAGCCATCCCGTTGGTGATCCTTAAACAGCTTGACCCGGCGCTTCAAGTCCACCGTGTCGACGACACGGCCGTTCTTGATGGTCGATTGGACGTCCATACCGACGACGTTTTCGCCGATGGTCAGGCCCGTGCCCGCCAGTGCCGTTCCAATGGCCAGACCCTCCCAGTTGTTCTTGGCGATGTCGGTCGAGCCGATACCCGGGATGATCCAGGGAAGACGGAATTTCAGACCCCGATCATGACCGAAGGCGACCTCGAGGTTCACGTTAGGGAAAATGGCCTGGTCACTGTCTTCCTTGATGCCATGCGCGCCGACCGCGGTACCCATGATGCTGAAATGGGAGTAGTCGACGGGAAACGTCTTCTCGGCAGCCGTCGTTATCACGCCGAACGGCTGGGGGTAGATGACCTCGTGTCCGCGGAAGGCGGACTTGCCAATCTCACACATACCGATGCAACCGTCGACACAGGTGACGCACATGCCGGAGGAGGGAACGATCGATCCCTCGGTACGGTTTTTCGTCAAAGTCGCGGCCGAAGAATTCACTCTGGAAAATGTCACGGTACCAGCTCCTCGTCTTCTATCCGTTAGGATGCGTTCTCGATTTCACAGGCGACGCACGGTTCCATGTAGCACATCATATCGTCGAATTTCTCCTTTGCCGCACAGGGGGGGGCCAGATTGGCACAGCCGCCGCAGATGGCTTTCTCCGGTTCGTTGTATGTGCACCGCAGTTGGCAGGCCGGGCAGACATAGATGCAGCCGCCGCACAGCCGGCAGACGTCGGACTTGATGTCGAAGGGCGTGCCGATGGAACGCTTGTGGCCCCGTCCACGAAAGCCGATCGCCTTTCCCATCATCTGTTCTTCGCACATCCGCACACAGAGGCCACAGAGAATACAGTCCTCATGCTCCTGGCGGAAGCGCTGCTGCCGGACACCGTGGGCCGACGCCAGATCCTGGATGATCTTCGACTGCGGACATGAGGCGAGCAGTAGCTCGATGACCATCTTGCGGGCCCGAAGGACGCGCGCCGAGGCCGTCCGGACCTTGAGGCCTTCCTCGGCAGGATACGTGCACGACGAAACAAGCTTCGCGCGCGGGCCCTCACCGATTTCAACCACACACAGGCGGCAGGCACCGTACGGTGACAGCCCGTCCATGTGGCATAGCGTCGGAATCGGGAAACCCATGAACCGGGCGGCCTCGAGCACCGTGGTTCCTGTCTCGACCGAAACCGGCAGACCGTTGATTGTTAAGTTTGTCAACCCGCTTTCACTCCTATCGCTGTTTGCTCGATGCTCTCCTCTTGGGGTTGGGTGAATTCGAGATCGCACCTCAGGCACCGGCAGGCTTCTTTGGTTGCCGCTTCCAGGGACAGCCGCATCTCCACTTCGGCAAAAGAACACTTACGCGCGGCGACCGACAATTCGGGGATCTCAACCCTGGCGGCATCTTCCGCCTGATCGTCTTCGAGAGTGGTGGGCGCAACGTATCGTTCGGGCAGGGTCACGCGGGGCGGAATCTTCAGTTCGTCGCCGCGCACATAACGGTCGATCACTTCCGCCGCCCTCTTGCCCGCCGCGATCGCGTCGACGACGGTGTTGGGGCCGCTGACCACATCCCCGCCGGCGAAAACACCGGGGTGTTTGGTGCAGAGAGTATCTGCGTCCACCTGCAAAGTCCCATTCCTGTTCACCGCGATCCCGACCTTCGCCACATGTTCGGCGTCCGGTTCCTCACTGATTGCGACGACGAGAGTATCGAGAGGAACGGTGAACTCGGAGTCGGGGATGGGAACGGGCCTCCGTCGCCCGCTCGCATCGACCTCGCCCAATGAATTGCGGATAGACTTGAGGCCGGTGAGACGACCGTCGCGGGACTCGATCCCGATCGGCGTAACCAGCGTCTCCAGCTTGATCCCTTCGGCCAGAGCCGCTTCGATCTCCTCGGCAAATGCCGGCATCTCCCTCCGCGTCCGCCGGTAGAGAATGGTGACGCTGTCGACGTTCTTCTGGCGCAAGGCGACGCGGGCGGCGTCGATCGCGGAGTTGCCGCCGCCGATGATGCCGACGTTCCCTTTGGCCAGGTGCTCGTCCCGCAGATTGAACGCCTTCAAGAACTGCATCGCGGGATAGATACCGTCGCTGTCTTCTCCCGGGATATCCAGCCGGCGACTGCGGTGGGCACCCAGCGCGATGAAGACCGCTTTGAATCCATCATCGAGAAGGCCGTCCACCGTGATGTCGCGCCCGAGCGTGGTATTGTTCTTCAACGTAACGTTCTGATCCAGCAGCGATTCGATTTCCCGATCGATGACCTCGCGGGGCAGACGATAGGCCGGGATGGCGCTGCGCAGCATGCCGCCGGGTTTAGCCTCCGCATCGAAGACCGTCACCGGATAGCCCTTGCAGGAGAGGTAATGCGCCGCGGCGAGACCGGCCGGACCGGCTCCGATCACCGCCACCGGGGCGGCATCCGCCCCCGGCACAACCATGCGCGCTGGTATGAAAACGGATGGGTCGATTTGATCGGTGACGAATCGCTTCAGGGCGCGGACCGCCACCGGTTCCCCGCCGCTCGTTCCCGCACGGCACCGCTCTTCGCAGGGATGGTTACAGACACGAGCGCAGACCGACGGAAAGGGATTTGGTTCCCTGATCGCGCGATAAGCGTCCCCGTATTCCCCCCGTTGGATGTGGGCCACGTAGCGCCATACTTCGGTACCGAGCGGGCAGGCGGACTGGCAAGGAGCACCCACCAGGTCTTTGCAGACAAAGGCATCGCAACGCTTGTCGACGATGTGCCGCTCGAACTCGTGGCGGAAATACCGTAGCGTACTCAACACCGGGTTCGGGGCGGACTGCCCCAGACCGCACATCGTGGTGTCCCGCACGACCAGCGCCAATTCCTCCAACAGATCAAGATCGTCGAGTGTGGCCTTCCCCTTCGTGATGTCATCGAGGATCTCATACATGCGCTGCGTGCCCTTGCGACAGGTGAAACACTTGCCGCAGGACTCGTCCTGGAGGAAGTTCATGAAGTACTTGGCGACATCGACCATGCAGGTGTCTTCGTCCATCACGATCATGCCGCCGGAGCCCATGATCGACCCGGCATCCACCAGGCTGTCGTAGTCCACCGACAGGTCGAACATGCTTGCGGGAATGCAACCGCCCGACGGACCGCCTGTCTGGACCGCCTTGATTCGGGCTTTCCCGACGGACCCGCCGCCGATATCGTAGACGACCTCGGCGATGCGGATGCCCAGCGGCACTTCCACGAGACCGGTGTTTTTGATCTTGCCGACCAGTGAAAAGATCTTCGTGCCGGTGTTGTTGGGGACACCGATCTTGGCGTATTCCTTGCCGCCGTTCCGGATGATCACCGGGATATTGGCCAACGTTTCCACGTTGTTGATGCAGGTCGGGTGGCCCCAGATGCCCTTGACGATGGGGTACGGCGGTCGCTGACGCGGCTCGCCCATGAACCCCTCGATCGATCGGATGAGGGCTGTTTCCTCGCCGCATACGAAGGCGCCCGCACCGCGGACGACCTCGATATCGAAGTCATTTCCGGAACCCAGAATGTTTGTTCCCAGGAGGCCCGTTTCCCGTGCCTGTCGCAGTGCGATCAAGGCGTGTTTGATCGCCAGGGGATACTCACCGCGCACGTAGATGTATCCGTGTGTCGCGCCGATTGCCAGACCGGCAATGAGCATACCCTCAATAATTGCGTGCGGGTTGCCTTCAAGGAGGCTGCGGTCCATGTAGGCGCCAGGATCGCCCTCGTCGGCGTTGCAGACGACATACTTCTGCCCGTTGCCGTTGCCGGAGGCCCGGGCAAATTCCCATTTCTTCCCCGTGGGAAAGCCCGCCCCGCCGCGTCCGCGTATCCCCGCGTCCTGGACCTCGCGAATGATCCATTCGGGGTCGGACTTCCGCAGCGCCATCTCCAGAGCGCCATATCCGCCGTGCTCGACGTAATTGAGAATCCTGATCGGATCGAGTTTCTGGTTGTCACCGAGTATCGTTCGTGTCTGACCTTTGAAGAAGGGGATATCGTCCTGAGAGTGATAGGACTTCTGTTCCTGCGGTTCCCGGTAGATCAGCTCCTCGCACACACGCTCGTTCAAGGCCGCCTCGATCACGCGGGGAACATCTTCCATTCTCAGTTTAGGATAGAGCTGCCGTCCGGGCTCGACAGCGATGAACGGCTCGATCTCGCAGAAACCCTGACAGCCGGTGATTCTGAGCGCGACTTCCTCGTGCAGGCCGTGGTCAAGGATGTACTTCTTGATGATTCGGATAACATCATTGGCGCCGCTCGCCTGCCCGCAGGTTCCGGCACTGACAACGAGCGTCAGCCGATCACCACGGGTCCTGCTCTCACTCTGAATGCGTTTCTGAAAATCAGCAAACTCATCGATGGATTGTAGTTTTTTCATCTCACACTAACTCTCTGCAGGTGGATGCGGCAGAATGTCAATCCAGAGCGCTGCCCCCAAGGTCCAGCATATGGCCCTTACAGCCGCGCCGTGAACAGATCTGCACCGTGCCACCACCGCGGACGATCATCGGAACCATCGGCGCGCCGCACTCGGCGCAGGTTCCCGCTCCGATCAGCTCGGAATGGCAGTGGGGGCAGAAAATATGGAGGATGGTGTCGGCCGGTATAGGATACTCGGACGCCACATTATAGCTGCCGTAGAGACTGGAGAGGGCCAGCCAGCCATGCGTGTTCCCGAAAGACATCGTAATGCGGATCGACGGATGTCCATCGATCGGATGCCGTGGATTCATCAGGCTGTGATTGCAGCGGGCGCAACTCACTTCAACGGGGAAAACCCGCTTGTCGGTGTCGATGTCGATGACATCGAGTCCCGTGCGTGTCCGCTCAAGAATGCCCTCGACGTCGGACGTCTTGACATGTGGGAAGTAGTGGCCGTCGGCGACGACCACGGGACCCAGTGCACAGGCGCCGAGACAGTTGACCGTCTCCAGCGTAAACTCACGATCGGTTGTTGTTTCGCCGCGGGCCACACGCAACTGTTCCTCTAATTCCCGCGCAATCACCGGTCCGCGGCGGACGTGACAGGCTGTGCCGAGACACACGGAGACCAGGTGTTTCCCGCGGGGCTTGAGACTGAAGGAGCCGTAGAATGTCGCCACGCCATAGATGTCAACGAGTGAGCGGCCGGTGCTGCGCGCCAGTTCACGCAATGAGTCTTCAGGCAGGTACCCGAATCGGTGCTGAATGTTCTGCAGCGCCGCAATGACAGCGCTTCGATCATCCTGCCGACCGTTATAGATGTCGGCCGTCTCCGCCACGCCTCCCGTATCGGCAGGCGCCCGCGCGATACTGTCATCAAGGCTTCTATCGATATTCTTCACAGTGCCATACACCTCCTGCACACAACGCCGACCGACAGGTATGCCGGTTCTCACAGTTCACGCACAGCCCGCTGAAGAGAATGGCATCCAGCGACGAATTCGCGTCATTCGCGTCACGCGACATGATCTGTGATGAATCGGTCAGGACTCGCTCTCCCGCCACGGCTGCGTAGGCGTCGAACATTTCGCAACACACGGCGTCGGAGCCTCGCGCGGCCCGGTACGCGCAGGTTGGGGCATTGTTGCAGGTTGAGCAAAGACCGACAGATCCGGGGTCCAGAGAATGCACCATCGTAACTCCTTCTCTCGTGGAATGCCCCTTGAATCGTACCGGGGTTGACACGATCAATCCAGCCGGGATCGGCTGGCGGGACCGAAGCGAACTCGCCGGGTTCATCATTGTGGGTGACCTATCTCCATTTCGTTTTCATTCACCAGCGCGTGATTCGTCTCTTCACGCGACTATGTCATGATCAAACGGGATGCCAGCACACGCCGATGCCCGGCCAACCGTGTCAAAGACCGGGGGCGCCTCTGACGGACCGTCGCAATCAGTTGTCGTCTAATGTCTTACGAAATGGCAGTAGTTTGGCGGACGGGCATTATCCACGTGAATAGCGTGCCAATCCTGCCCCTTCCGGGAGCACGTAGCCGGGGAATCCTGCCCCGCCGGGGAGAAACTCCCCATCGAGATTCGGGGAATTTCAGGTCGTCGTGAAGGTCTTCAGCTTCTCGCGAAGGGTCTTGCGGTCGATGCCCAGGATCTCCGCTGCCTTGGTCTTGTTGCCGTCTACACTGGCGAGAACGCTCTGGATGTAGTCGGCTTCCATCTCGGCCAAGGTGCGGTTGAGGCCGTTTTCTCGGGGGATCCGGTAGCGCATTAATGTGGGAAGATCAGATACGTTGATGACAGGCCCATCGGTCATCACCACGAGGCGTTGCATCAGGTTTTCCAACTCACGGACATTGCCGGGCCAGGCATAGCCCATCAGCACTTTCAGAACGCGGTCTGATAGCTTGGGCAGAGGCTTATCCATTTCCTCGGCGCACTTTGACACAAAGTGATTGGCGATCAGGAGGATATCGTTCCCGCGCTCCCGCAGAGCCGGTATCGCGACGGTGATGACACTCAGGCGGAAGAACAAGTCCTCTCTGAAGAGCCCCTTCTTGACCAGAAGGGAAAGGTCCTTGTTGGTCGCGGCGAGGATGCGGACATCAACCTTGCGCGTACGGGCAGCCCCCACCATGGAGATCTCTTTGTCCTCCAGCACACGGAGGAGTTTGACCTGGGCCGCGAGGCTCGTCTCGCTGATCTCGTCGAGAAACACGGTTCCGCCATCGGCCGCCTGGAAGAAACCGGCGCGCGATTCAATCGCTCCCGTGAACGCTCCCTTGACGTGGCCGAACAGCTCGCTCTCGACCAGCTCACTCGGGATCGCACCGCAGTTAACCGCCACGAACGGGGCCGACGCCCGGGCACTGCTGTAATGGATGGCGCGAGCCACCAGCTCTTTGCCGGTACCGCTCTCACCGCTGATCAACACGGTCGCCGAGGTGGAGGCGGCCTTGGCGACAGCGCGATCGACGGCGTGGACCGCGTCCGATTCTCCAATGATACCGTGAGCCCCAACCAACGGTTGCTTCAGTTCCGGGCGTGCCACCCGACGTTGCTGGAGCTTGCTGAGTGCCCGGTTCACGGCGGTGAGCAGTTCCTCATCCGTAAAGGGCTTGGCCAGATACTCCTCGGCACCGGTCTTGACCGCCTCCACCGCACTTTCGATGTTGGCGTATCCCGTGATCATCATGACTTCGGCGTCGGGGACGTTCTCCCGCACATGGCGAACCAGATCGAGGCCGCTGACCTTCGGCATCTTCAGATCGGTGATCACCAGATCGATGGGTGTGGACTCCATCAGGGTGATCGCCTCGTGTACGCCCGGCGCGGTGTAGACGCGAAACCCCTCTGCCGACAGGGTCCGCTTCAGAATCTCGAGGGTGTCCGGTGCATCATCGACGACCAGCAACGATGCGGTATTGCTACGCTGTCTCATCAGAACCTTCTCTTCTGTGATTCGGGGGGTTTTCAACGGGCAGACGGATTTCGAAGCAGGTCCCCTCCCCCACCCGACTCTTCACCGAGATCGTGCCACCATGGGATGAGATGATACCGTGTACGACCGCGAGCCCGAGCCCGGTCCCTTCGTGAATATCCTTGGTCGTATAAAACGGGTCGAAGATGTTCTGCAGGACGCTTTCATCCATGCCGGTGCCGGTGTCTTCGACCGCCAGCAGGACGGCCGCCTCGTCCTTACCGGTACGGATGGTGATACGCCCCCCTGTCGGCATGGCTTGAATCGCATTGACCACCAGATTGGTCAGAACCTGATAGAGCTGTCCCGAATCGGCGTTGACGGTCGGGATTCCGGGATCGAGTATCCGGACCAGCTCAATACTGGCCTTGGCACAGCGTGCCTCCAGGAAGAACAGCCCATTCCGAACGACCTCGTTCAGATCGACACGCTCGCGGGAAGGCGGCGCTTCACGCGCAAAGAGCTTGAGTTTGCTGATGATTTCCCGGGAATACAATGACGCAGCGATGATCTTCTCATTGTCGGCGCGCACCTGGGACGGCAATTCCGAGGCCTTGCGGATCAACTGGGCGAAACCCAGGATTCCGGCCAGCGGCTCGTTCAGTTCGTGGGCGACGCCGGCGGCAAGCTGGCCGATGGTGGCCAGTCGGTCCGCGTGGCGCAACTGCTCCTGCAGTCTGTTCTTGTCTTCCTCAGTCGTCCGTCCTTCAATGAGCAGGCCCAGTTCCTGGCCGACAGCATCGATGAGGTGTCGCTCCTCAGTGAGAAAAGGTCCCTCATCCAGGTCCTGCGTTTCCCGCGTATAGCCGACATCGACCGCACCCCGTTTGCGCCCAACGACGTGAATCGCTGCGGTTTGCGTCTGGACGACACGCTCAAAATCACCGGCCGTATAGTGCCGGTCGTCGAACGTGATCCTCGCGGCTGCAATCTCCGGGTACTGCCAGCCGGCCGGCAGCAGATCGACCGTACGTTGAAGCAGATCCTCGAGCGGCAACTCCGATTGCGCAGCGAGTTTGGCAAGACCATAAAGACACGTGAGTTCCTTGACCCGTTCACGCAACGCGACTTGCGCCCGACGGTGCGCCAACGCAATCCCCAGGATGCGCGCGGTATCTTCGTAGAGCGCGATGTCATTGATGCTCAGTTGGTCCGGCATCGTATGCGACATCATGAGCAGGCCGTTATCCTCATCCCCGATGTCGAACGGAATAACCGCCAGGGTGCGGTAGCCGCCATCGAGGTGGAACGTCCGGCCACCCGCCCAACGACAGGTTTCGGAACTCAATTCCAGCGGCTTCCCGGCATCGCCGGTGAGGAAGCTGCCTCGGGGAGTGAAGTAGGGAGGCGATGGATCGCACCGGTTGCGAACGACCTCCTCACAGATCTTCTCGAAGTCTGAGTCGGTGCGCAAACAGGGTATGATCTTCCCGGTTTCCGTCAGTCTGCCCGGCAGCGCTTCCTGGTAGAGGGTCTGAGAAGGATCGCGGGAGGCTCGGCAGAGAAGCAGTTTGTCCCGGCGAACGATCCGCACTTCGATCGCATCGCAGCCGGAAGACTCCATCAGAAGCGTTGAGATCTCGTTCAGGAATCCCTCTTTGGGGAGGCCGCGGCTGGCAAGGTCCAGAATCCGGCAGGAGAGCAGGCCGAGTTTCTCGACCCAACGCGCCTCCTTAGGGACCGCTGCGGTCCGACCGACATCCGGCTGATTCATGGTGTTTCCCCATCCATGCAGCCGAAACGGCCGCCCACATCCAATATAACCATTCCGCCAGCCAAACCTGAGACATCCGAAATCCGAGTGAGCCCTCGCGACCTTTCTACGGTACTGATACAGGCGGCAGGTGTCAAAACCATCTCACGATACGATCACACGGTCGCGGCATGTGGACACCGACCAGCCGGGCTCCCTACGATCTCCACCCTCGGCCCGCAGCGGGACCAT
>DATKYL010000071.1:0-10790 GCA_035528515.1 Acidobacteriota bacterium
GGCCCGCAGGGGGGTAAGGCCGGCCTGAAGCGGCATCCCCCGCGTAGGAGCCGGAGTTCCCCGTTTTTTGAAGGAGGTGATCTAGTGGAATATAGGATAATAAGTTCGCTGCCTTAGGGCAGCAGACGTGCTGTCTTACGGCAGCGTCAAGAACTAGGCCCGTCTGGGTTGGACCCAGGCGGGCCAACTTTTTGCGCGGAGGGTGCGCCGGTTCGGCTCGGGCATGGTTGTTTACGAGTTCGCACTGGGGGACTTCGTCGGGGCACACGCGCTCATCTTGCCGTCCCATAGCAGGAACCGACGCCGCGGGGCGACCGCAGGTCGTGCGGGGCGAGTTCCCGGCCCACGGTGGCACAACAAATGCTGACCTGTTACCATACTTGTTGCAAGAGCGTACGTTTTGTAGTCTTCCGCGGGGGTAAATCTGTGTTCGATAACGCTGCTGACGCACTGACATTCATCGCTGAGCATGACATAGCCATGGTTGACCTGAAGGTCACGGCGCTGACCGGGCAATGGTTGCACGTCACCATTCCGGCCAGTGGTTTCACGCAAAAGCACTTCGAGGAGGGTGTCGGATACGATGGCTCGAGCGGTGCCGGCTTCAGCAAGGTCGAGGACGGGGACGTGGCCGCAATGCCCGACCCCACTGCGGCGTTCGTCGACCCGTTTTGTGAGCATCCGACAGTTAGTTTCCTCTGCGACACGGTCACGGCGGATAGCAAGAAGCCTTTCGCCGGCGATCCGCGGGCCATTGCAAAGCGTGCCGAAGAGCACATGCGTGCCTTGGGGATAGCCGACCAGGCCTGGATGGGGCCCGAGTATGAGTTCCACGTCTTCGACCGCGTCGAGATAGTGGACGACCCCTACGAGGTGGCGGTCGTGATTCGTTCCTCCGAGGTCCAAAGCGAAGGGGCGACGCCGTGTATCGGCAACAAGCGAGGGTACTTCCGCACTCCTCCCGGGGACCAGCTTCACGACATTCGTTCGGAGATCGCCTTAGTTCTGGAGGAAATGGGCGTCTCGGTGCGGTATCACCACCATGAGGTGGGGGCGCCGGGGCAGTGCGAAATCGAGGTGGACCTGGATACGCTCGTTCAAGCAGGGGATCGGGCGATGATGATCAAGTACGCGGTCAAGAACGTGGCTCGGCGGCACGACATGCTGGCGACGTTCATGCCCAAACCGGTTTTCGGCGAGGCGGGCAACGGGATGCACGTACATCAGAAGCTCGATAAGGGCGGGCGGAACCTCTTCTACGATGATCGACAGGTCAACTACGCCAATCTTAGTGACACGGCCCTGCGGTACATCGGCGGGTTGCTCAAGCACGGTCGGGCGCTTACCGGCCTGACCAACCCCTCGACGAATTCGTTCAAGCGTCTGGTCGAGGGTTATGAGGCGCCGGTGAATCTGTTTTTCTCGCTGGGGAACCGGTCGGCGGCGATTCGTGTTCCACGATACGCGGTGTCGCCGGAGGACAAACGCATCGAATACCGCCCGCCGGACTTCACGGGCAACGTTTACCTGACCCTTGCGGGTATGCTGATGGCCGGGCTCGACGGAATCGCGTCCAAGGTCGACGTCGCCGCCGAGAATCTGGGCCCGTTCGACGTGGACATCTCCAAGCAGGACGAGGCTTTCAGACGCCAGATCACACCTGTGCCCCGCTCGTTGAGTGACGCGCTGATTTCACTCGGCGAGGATCACGAGTTCCTGCTGAAGGGCGAGGTGTTCAGCGAGTCGTTCATCAACAGGTGGATCGATTTCAAGCGATCGACGGACTCCGCCGCCGTCGCGGCGCGACCTCATCCGTACGAGTATCAACTGTATTTGGACACTTGAGGCGTTCGGGACCGCGAACCACGAATACGACCTGACGCACTGTTCTGCGGACACGTCTGCGAGCGTGTCGGTCGTTTGATGGCGCCCTGGGGAATGCCCGCGCGGTGTTCAGAGGTACAACCGTGCGATGGAACTGGGTTTTGTGAGACGGCTCAAGACACTCTGACCAAGCCGCGGTAAGATAAGGGTGGCGACGATCGAGGCCCCAGTTCAGAGAGCCTGGACCACCCGCCCGGAATGGTGTTCCTTGCCCTTGTGGGCACCGTCTTCGCTCCGGTCATGCATAGTGCGATGCACCGTTTTCACTCAGACGAGAACGCGTCGATGTCCTGAGGGAGGACCATCAAGATGCACAGTGGGAACAACGGGGAAGGTGCTGACCGCGTGCGACGGTTGCTGACGCGCGCCAGCTTTCGGGCGGCACTGCCCTACCTGGCGATCGGGATCCTGGTGGTCATCGCCGTTGTCTTGGTGGGCCGGGAGATCGACCATCACATCAACGCCATCGAGTCATGGATCGCGCAGCTCGGCCCGTGGGGCGTGCTCGCGTTCGTCGCCCTGTTCGTCTTGGCGACGTCGTTCCTTGCGCCCGACACGGTACTTTGCATCATTGCGGGCGCGGCCCAGGCCCTCGGGATCGAGAACCTGCGCGTCGAGCACGCCCACTCGGCGCACTGGAAACCTGTGCGATCGTTTGACATGATCGTCTCTCGGGCAACCGCCCGGTTGCCGAGTTACCTGGAGCAGGCGGCGCCACTTGCGTCCCCCGGCGGCCGGATCATCGCCTACAAGACGGCCAACCTCGAATCAAACGAGGCCGCCCCGGCCAATGTCCTTCTTGAGAACTTACGCCTCTCCGCCGAACCTCCGTATCTCTACGATCTCGAACTGGAAGGAGAAACCCTCCGCCGCGCTTTGTACATATACCGTAAAAACGCCTAACCAAACGAGCCGCAGGGTAGACAGCCTGTTGAAAAATGTGGCGACCGGAAGCGACTTCTTCAACAGGGTGTTAAGCCCACCGGACCGGTTCAGCCACGCCGATCCCGCCATCTGCGGGCGAGAGATGCAAACCACCATGATTCAGGAGAAGACCCAACGAATCGCGCATCTACCCGAACACCTCTCTCCGAAGGCATCATGGCTCAGTGCCAGGAGATGCTGTCCCTCCGCTCAAAGGCTCTTGAATGCCAGCCTGCGGCGGCATGCGACCCTTAATCTCGCTGAGGAGGTTTTTGGACGACCTCCGACTTTGTGCCCACAGCGACACGAGGATGACTCCCGCGAGGAACGTGCATACGGCGATCACGACGAAAATCGTGAATATTCTGACCGATGCAATGGTCACGGTCAGCAGTGTTGTGGTCGCGCTCACGAACACGGTTAGGAAAGCGATGGCGAGGTTGAGTTTGAGGGGAGCTGGCGACCCCCTAGCGAGATCATCGAGATCTCTCTCGTCAAGTGGGTACATGCGAAGCTCGCCGCAGCGCGCGTATCGAACTCGAGGGACTTCGCGCTGTGGCTGGCCCAGTTGTCGTGGGGTTTGATCTGACATTCGATTAGCCCTCGATCACTCGGCAAGACGCTCGAACAGTGCCCGCATGTCCGCCCAGGTCAATCACGACGTGCCAGGAGCCCTGGTGAGGCGGGCGTATCACGTAGGGGGAGCGGGTCACGTATCCACCGTGGTAGTTGAATGAGCGCCCCGCTTGGTACGAGCTGTAATCCGACGTGCTCAGCAGCATGACATTCGCGGCTTGGTCCAGGGTGACCTCGACCACGTCGGATGGGCCCGCTTGGAAATCGTAATGGAGGTAATTCACTGTCGGCTCCTATTGCGCCGGCGCCATTGAGCGCTCAGTGCAACGGCAGTGTGCGTCCCGGACGCACCAATCCTCGGCCCCCATTTGAATGGCGCGCCAACGCACGCACGGTGATCAGCTTTGGGCCCCGGGTCGACCCTAATCCTGCGCCTGTAGCCTTCTTCCCGGCCTGGTATGCGGCTCGTAGCAGGCTCATAAGCGTTAACATATCGCTTCTTCTGGCCTGCCGTCGGACTCGGTCGCACGAATTGCTCATTGAATTCTGCCCGTACTTCGGACGGGACGGGGACCTTGATGTTCCTATTCACTTGACATCCCAAGCCTATATCGTCGCGCCGGCGGTCTTGCGTCCGTGTTTGCGAGCGTGCCAGGCCTCGTGCGTGCTTCGTACAGACCTTCTGTGCGCTGGCAGCGCGTGGCATACTCCACGCTTCCGTGGGCATTCTGCGTCGCACGCAGGATACTGCAACTGCGAACGGGTCGCCACTGGCAATGGATGCCTGGTAACATTCTCCTCCAGAAAGGGTTGCGGCGATGACTGACGGACCGGGTGGTGTCGCGCGGGCTGGCAGCGCTGATCGGCTCCTGGGAATCGCTCGTCCACTGCACGGAATGGCTCTCCCGCTCCCAGGCGGGGACGATCCGCTCCCCGGAATGACTCGTCCGCTGACCCCAGGGGACGGTCTTGGGAATGCAGCGGATCGGTCCCGGAAGTCCGCCGCCCTTCCCCGGATGTCCAGGAGTCTTCCCCAGACGTCCGGTATTCCTACCGGGACGCCCAGCGATGGCTGCCGGACGGCCCGGTATGGGGCCCAGTCGACCGGAACAGTCCCCCAGATTCCCACTTTTCCGGGTTTGGCCCCTCACCTACTGTGACATTTGAGGGAAGTGGCGCCACGCGGGACGCAGGCGCGCGAACGCCGGCGTGATGGCAACCGCGATTTGGGTAAAGGTCGGCGAGCCCCAAAGGAACCTTGCATCACACCCCGACCGACCGCAGGCGACTGACCTTCCTGTCCGTAGACACACTCGCGCCGTACGTGGTAGACTAGCTTCGCGAAGGCGAAGGCAAGACGCCCCATCACACGCTCGGCTGGGTCGCCACGACGGGCGAGAGGGGACCGCCTGCCCGCCCATGGTCACTGCGTGGGAGCGAAACCAGGATGCACTCGGACGAACCCAAGACCCCAAGCCAAACATTGCAGAAGCCGATGCCACTTAAGGAGGGCGTTTCGCAGGGGCAGCTCATCCATCCTATCGTGATGTACCCGTATACGCAGCGCGATGGCTACGACCATCTCACAGCGCTATACGAGCAGCTTGTAAGGCCTCTCAGCGAGAACCCTCAGGCGTACTCACGTCCTCTCACTGTGATGAACCGTCAGACGTTCTACACCAATGCCATGTGGCGATTTGACAAGGACCGGAATGCTCGCTTCGTGAAGTTCCGCCAGGAATATGTAGAAAAGTACTCCGAAATAGTGGATGCGTGGTCTGTGGATAGCTGCCAGATGTGGCTTGCGGGCTTGGGTGTTGCATTTGACAAGAACACCTCTGGTGAGGATGTGTATTGGCTCATCCCAGGCGATTTCGACTACGCATCCCCGTCAGGCCAGGACGTTCTGAACCTGTTGTCACAAATTCCGGATGCGGTGTTGAATCACGAGCAGGATCTCTGTTTAGGAGAGATCGAGGTTGACATTAACAGCTCCAAACAGCTGATTGATACCTATGGAACCTACGGCTTGCTTTACAACTGGTTTCCATTCGAAGCGCAGCGGATCAGAAAGATAACCGACAAACCCCGAACAGAGTTCTTCGCGATTCGACACAGCTTCCTCAGAGAGGTGCTTCGGCAGCGCTGGTACGCGTATGAGCAGACAATTGTAATACTCCTCTACGGCGTCCTCGGGAATAAGCGAATCCACACAATACGGATCGGGAGCATAACCGACCTTCCCCAGGGGCGCGAGACGCTGGCCGCCGCCATGCAGCAAGTGGAGAGGACCGAACGCGTTTTGAAGCTATTCTGGCGGGAAATGCACGAGAAGAGCGCGAATTGGCCGGATACTTTCAGAAAACTCGACACGCAATCAGAACACATACGGGGAGCCGCCTTAGTCATTCTGGAGAACCTGCTCCGTTAGCCTCTGAGTCGGGCACACTGCCGTGCGAGCAGTGTATTCAAGCAGGGAGCATCCCGGCCACGCCCGGTCTGATCCCTCGGCTGAGCCCAGCGCAAGCACAGCAGTGGCACACCGGCGCACCTCCGCAATATCACCACTGCTCGCAAGCAGTGGCACACTCGTCCGAGAGAACCTGATCAATCTCCGAAGGACACGCCCGTGGCACGGCAGGCGGCCACGAGAGGATGATCCATGGGCACGAGGCGTTGCTGGTCGGCGACGTCGGCAATCGGCACGGCCGTCAGCTGTCCGCCCTGAACCGCTACCATCTGATTGAACTGCCCGGCGATCAGCATCTCGACGGCCCGGTGTCCGAGTTGTGTCGCCAGGACTCTATCAAACGCGCTCGGCTTGCCGCCGCGCTGGACGTGCCCCAGAATCGTGGCCCGGCACTCGAGATGCGTTCGCTCGGCGATCTGCTCGCAGAGGACCTCGGCCACCCCGCCGAGGCGAACCGGGTCGGGTGATTCATGGACGACGCGATCCACGACGACCTTGCCGCCGATGGGTTTCGCCCCTTCCGAGATCGCAATCAGCGTGTAGGCCTTGCCCCCGCGACTTCGCTCGAGGCAGCGCCAGCAGACCCGCTCCAGGTCGAACTCGATCTCAGGGATGAGGATGAGATCGGCCCCGCTGGCCGCCCCGGCGTGCAGCGTGATCCAGCCGGCGTTTCGCCCCATCATTTCCACGAGCATGACCCGGTGATGACTGGCTGCGGTGGTGCGGATGCGATCGAGGGCGTCGCTGGCCGTCGATACCGCGGTGTCGAACCCGAAGGTGATCTCCGTGTGCATCAGATCATTGTCGATGGTCTTGGGTACCCCGACTATGCGCAGGCCGTGGTCCGCCAGGCGCAGCGTCCCGGTCATGGTTCCATCGCCCCCGATGCAAACCAGGGCGTCAAGCTCGTGGTCCTTCACAGTTCTGATGACACGATGTGTCACATTCTCGAAGACCGGTGCGCCCTCCGCGTCATGCCCGATACAATACCTTTCGGGGTTGGCCCTGTTGCTCGTGCCGAGGATCGTTCCGCCCCGATCGAGGATGTTCGAGACGTCCGCAAAGGTCAGCGGATGGACGCGATCTTCGATCAAGCCGAGGAAGCCGTCCTCGATCCCGAAGACCTGCAAATCGTGGTCGGATATGGCCGACTTCGTTACCGCGCGGATGACGGCGTTGAGGCCCGGACAGTCTCCACCACCCGTGAGCACACCGATCCGTCGCACAGCACCATCAACGCTCATCGCACCGCCTCGCTACGTGCAGGTCCAACTTCCGTCAATCGCCTGGTCCTGTTTGCCGGTTACACGGACATCCTCAGGGCTCGTACCGTGCCCAGGCCGACCGCCCCGAACTGACCGCGCGCCAATGATCGAACAGGACCCGCTCACGGTAACGCTGGGGCGAAAACTCGACGCGCGATTCCGCCGTCCAGCGAATCAAGTCGGCTACGACCTGCTCACGTTGAGCACCGTTAACCGGCTGCGGATTCTCCTCCCCGGGGTCCAGGACTAGGTCGAACATGAATACCTTGTCGATGTACGGCCAGTAGAACCACTTCCGCGTCCCTTCGGTATAGCCCAGGGGGCTGTCCAGGTACCAGGACGAGAAGTAACACCGGCGTGAGGGATCAGCCGGTTCGAGCGCGTTGCGTCCTTCGAAGCCGGCCTCGGCGATGTCAAAGCCGATCAGCGCGAGAATCGTCGGCGTCACATCGATCTGGGAGCACGGCCAGTCGGCGCGCTGAGCCGGCCCGACATGCCCCGGCCAGTGCAGGACCCACGGTATGCGGATGAGATCCTCGAACGGTATCCACCGCCCGAAAACGTCATTGTTGCGGAAGCTCTGCCCGTGGTCCCCGATGACGCAGAGGATGGTGTCTTCGCCGAGTCCCCGCCGGGCGAGCCTCTCGCGAACTTCGCCGATGAAGGCATCGGTATAGCGAACGGTCTGCAGGTACCTCTCGTATCGATCCTCTGCAGGGGAGGCGAACCACGAGGGCACTATAAAAGGATCATGTGCGATCGTCGTTATCAAGGTCAGCAAGAATGGCGTCTTGTCCGCGTCGACCCATTCAAACGCCGGATCGAGGACCCGGAAGTCGTCGGCGCCCAGGTACCCGATGTACGCGGCGGGGTCCTCCAGGCTCTCACGAAACCAGGCGTGATCGAAACCCATGTTGGCCATCGTGCCCGGGGCGCATTCGAACGTCCCCTTCGTCCCGGCGAAGAAGGCCGTCCGGTATCCGCTGCGCCCGAGGATCGTCGGAAGGCCCTCGTACGGGCGATCGACAAGAACCGCCTCGACGTAGTCCGGCTGGATATCCGGCGTCGTGCCCGTCAGCGCCGCCCAGTAGGCCTTCCCCGTCTGAGGCAGCGGCACGCGAGTGGGACCCAGCTCCACACCCTCCCGGGCAAGCTGCAAAAGGTTGGGGGTCAGACCGGATTCCGCATCGTGCAGCGATGTCACCCGATGCGGAACGCTCTCCAGCATCAGCAGGACGACGTTGGGAAGTTCATCCGGCCGGGAAGGCAGCCCGACCTTACGGTCACCGGAATGCGCGAGGGTGCGAATCTGCTTATGGTTCTCGATCGCACAAGCATTACGCGTTGCCGTGACGAAACCGGACCAGTGGCTGCTGAAGGCCAGCGTCTCGCGGGCGAAATCGAAGCCGGGGGCGGCCAGGAGCGTCGCCTGCCCGGTAAGCGCTATTGCCAGCACAATGGCAAGCCTTACCGCCCTCTGGCCCCGAT
Source organism: Acidobacteriota bacterium (assembly GCA_035528515.1). GTDB lineage: Bacteria > Zixibacteria > MSB-5A5 > WJJR01 > WJJR01 > DATKYL01. Next base: position 8,608 of record DATKYL010000071.1, read on the forward strand.
GGGTTCTGGTGGCAACAACGCGGACTGGTTTCACCACCCGCCACAAAACCCATGCCAATGTCCCCAACACAACCACCGCCATCGGAACGGAAACGGCGGGCTGGTCACACAGTTGCGACCACACGGCGGGCCAGAACTCGAATAAGTTCTCGATAAGCGCGCTAAGCAGAGTCGGCTGGAGCTGAATCCCCGTCACGACCAACCAGGCGCCATTAACCACCGACCACGCCAGAAGGAATCCCGAGGCCAGCAGAACGCATCTGATGGCAAGGGGGCGCGGCCTGTAAAGGTAGACGAGGGCGATCAGGAGAGCCGTTGCCGAGAAGAAAACCGCATCCGGCAAGGACACCTTGGCCCACGTAACCAGAAGACCGTTTCGCGGCTGGCTGAGAACGTGCAGAAGCTTGGCGCCGACGGTCAATACGAACGCCGCAATCAGTATTGTCGTCTCAGGGCGCGGCATCCTACGACGCAGCCCACTTTTCGCATGTTCGTTCGACGGCACAGTTTCTCTCAGCACCTACGGTGTAACTCAAAGGGTTCGTTGTTCATCGATAGCGCTGGAAGCCACGCCCCGATCCGGCCCCGAGCACCAGTCCGGCCCATGGACGCGAACCACATCCCCGGGGGCTTCAGCCGGCCCCAAGCGCCGCAGCAAGACGCCAACGGTAACACCCAATCGCGGATGTGTCACGCCGCCCGCGATTTCGGCAAGCGGCTCCAGAACGAATCGCCGCTCGTGCAGTCTCGGATGAGGGACTGACAAATCGGCGTCATCGACAATGGTCCCATCGAACAAAAGCAGGTCGATGTCGATCACCCGCTGCTCCCATCGGCGGCGGCGAACCCGCCCCAGGCAGCCTTCGATCGCCAGAAGCGCCCCGAGCAAGTCACGAACGGTCAGAGAGGTCTCCGCCCGAACGGCCGTATTCAGAAAGGCCGGTTGATCGCCGGGGCCTCCGACCGCCATCGTTTCATAGAGCGATGCCACTCCGGCTCGCAGGTCGACCTCGATGCCCGGGAATCCGGCAAGCGCCGCCGCAGCCGCCCGCATCACACCAATACGGTCGCCCATGTTGGACCCCAGGGCGAGATAAACGGTCGTCAAGTTCTCAGTCGAAGCCATCAAGGAAAACTACCAGGCAATCCTTGCGATCCGCCGGACCGCCTCACGCACTTTGTCCTCGCCCACGGTCAACGCGAAGCGAACGAACCCCTCACCACACTCCCCGAAGCCGACGCCCGGGATCACAACCACGTCCGCCTCCTCCAGGATGCGCGAGGCAACCTTCATCGAGTCGTACCCCGAAGGGCACTTGGCCCAAACGTAGAACGTGGCCTCGGGGGTCTCTACCTCCCAGCCCGCGCTGCGCAATCCGGTTACGAGAACATCGCGTCGACGACGACACCGAGCCGATTGCCGCTGCACATCCGGATGGTCTATGCCCCGGAGCGCCTCGACCCCGGCATGCTGAATCGCGTCAAACACGCCGGAATCGATATTGTCCTTTACGCTCACCAGGGCGTCCAGCGCATCCGCGTTGCCGGCGGCGAAGCCGACGCGCCACCCGGTCATGTTGAACGTCTTTGAAAGGGAGTGAAACTCGACACAGACGTCCTTCGCTCCCTCGACCTGCAGGATGCTCACCGGGCGATCGCCGAAATGGACCTCGCTGTAGGCGGCATCCTGGGCGATCAGAATCTCATACTCGCGCGCAAACTCCACGACCTTCTCGAAGAACGAAAGGGAGGCACAGGCCGCCGTCGGATTGTTCGGATAGTTGAGGAACATTAACTTGGCCTGGGCCCGGACCTCGAGCGGAATCTCGTCCAGAACCGGCAGCCACCCGTTCCGCGCGCTGAGCGGGAATCGATGGCACACGCCCCCGGCCAAGGTCGCCCCACCGGTGTAGACCGGGTACGCCGGATCGGGGATTAGCACGATGTCCCCGGGATCGACCACGGCCAGGGGAAGATGCCCCAGGCCCTCCTTGGAGCCGATAAGCGTCACAATCTCAGTCTGCGGATCGAGTCGGATGCCAAAACGGCGACCAAGGAAATCGGCGACCGCCCTCCGGAATTCCGCCATCCCGCGCCCCAGGGGATACCGGTGATTACCCGCATCGCGGACCGCCTCCACCATTCGATCGACGATGAACGCCGGCGTCGGGCAATCCGGATCG
>DATKYL010000072.1:0-3260 GCA_035528515.1 Acidobacteriota bacterium
TTCGCCTGTCACATGTGGGACTACGCCAGTCGCAACGACGTCGGTGTGAACAACGTTGACGACATCGCCGCCGGCGCAATCTTCGTCCACGGCCAGAACAAGGTCTGGATCTACAGCGACCGTGTCGGCGCCGGTAGCGGCCAGTCTTCGAAGGCGTTTCTCAACGGCTACGCCGCCAACGTCGACCATGTCACACGGACGTGCTCGTCGGAAACGTGCCATGTCCACACCAAGACCTGGAACACCCGGCCGTGAATTGACTCATAGCGGGGCGCATCGATGCGCTGAGCCACCGCTGTACACTCGACGTTCAGGGATGAGCCAATGAGTCCGCTGCCCGGAAAACGTGCACTAATCGTTCTGTGCGCGGTGACCCTTCTCGCTCACTGCGGCGGCGAGAAACGACCGGCCCAAGCCTACGACGCTCTCCCGCTATTCGAGAGGGAAGTCGTCATCTCGGAAGGTTTCGACACGCTGAGACCCTCACGGCTTCTGTTTCATCATGACACGCTGTATGTCGGCTACAACGGCGTGGCGCGGATCGACCTGTTTTCACCCGACCTGAAACGCATCGGCAAGATCTTCCTCAACGAGCCTGTGGCGATCGTGCCGACCGCCTTCGCCATCGCCGACTCCGAAATCGTTGTCTGCGACCACGCTCACCGGGCAGTGGCGCTTTTCGATCGCACCGGAATCTTCAAGACATCCTTCGGGAAGCTCCCCGACCGGGAAACCCCACTGTCGCCCCTGGCGGTCGCCTACTACGGCGGCGTGATGTACGTGACCGACATATCCCTGCAACGGGTTCTGGCGATCTCTCTGGCCGACGCGCCCGGCATCACCGAAAGAGGCGAGCTGATTCTGAGCATCCCGGCGGATACCACGGATACCGTCGGATTCCCATCGGCGGTCCATGTGACTCCGGACGGACGCCTGCTGGTCGGCGATGCCGATAACGGCCTGGTCCGTGTGTTCACGTGTGACGGACGGCCGGTGTACAGCTTCGACACGGTACCGACGGCCCTCACCATGGCACCGATGGCGTTCGCCGTCGACGATGTCGTCGATCCGAGTCTTCAGGATACGGCGTCCTTCGATCCGAGCGACGTCCACGCCCAGGGACGTTACCACGTGGTTGACGCCAACAACGCGACCGTTCACATGTTCAATCCGTTGGGACGGTACATCGCCTCGTATCCCCTCGACAAACGGCTCGTGCGACCGTCGGGCGTGGCGATCGACCCGAAAACGGCCCGCGTATTCGTCGCCGACCCGCAGGCCGCGCGCGTGTTCATTTACCGGTATCGAGGACGACCGGGACGATCGCCCTGGTAGTCAGTGTCCGCTCTCGCTCCCCGGAAGCGACAACGGATCGGAACGTTACAGCCCCAGCCACTGGATCGCGCCGCCGCTGACGAAAAGAGCAAAGCCTGCCAACGCGTGACTCCAGCGCTCCAACTTCCCCATCGGCACGAAGCGAAGTCCGTAGAGAAGACCGAGCGTGATGGCGGTCATCGTCGTTATGGTCACCACACCGAAGACTGTCGTAACGAGCGCCAATCCCCACCAACTGTGCGCCGCCGCGGGAATCATGAGAAGCGGGATCAACGGTTCGCATGGCCCCAGGACGAAGATCGTGAAGAGAACCCACGGCGTCATCGTACGACGCCCCGGCACCGTGTGCACATGGGCGTGGTCGTCGTGATGGGTGTGCGTATGGGCGTGCTCGAACCCGTCGGGATGACAGTGCAGGTGCTGGTGCGGCTTGTTGCGAATGCCGCGACGGATTCCCCACGCGGCGTAAACGATACCGAATGCGATCAGACCCCAAGCCGCCCATTCACCCCGCACCGACTCGAAGGCCTCCATGCCGCCGACGGCCCACCCCAACGCCACACCGAACACGCCGAGGAGAATCGAACCGGCAACGTGCCCCACGCCGCAGAGAATCGTCACCGTGAGTGTCCTGGTCCGCGACCAGCGGCCCGCCTGCGCCATCGCGATAAAGGGCACATAGTGATCGGGACCCAGGAGCGTGTGAATGAATCCAATCGCCGCGGCTGTACCGAGCAGTATCGTCAATTCCGTTTGCATTACACCGCCTCCCCGATCTTGTCCGGTGAGACCCCTATTGTACGCCTTTCCTTGCCCGCAGCATACCGGATAGACAATTCCCTGACAAACTCGCGTTGAATCGGGCAGGGCAAGGCGGCATCCCCGGCATTGCCTGACCGTCGCTCCTGCTGTACGTTGGGAGAGATGAACGGACCCACCCCCATCGGCGCAACTCCGGCCCGCCGCCGACTGTCGACCCAGAGACAATGGCGGAACGCCGGGCTGGCGACCTGCCTGGTTCTGATCCTGACCGCCTGCGGCGGTTCATCGACCGGATCGGATCAGACCGACCGGTTCGTCGCGGGGGTCAACGTCACCCAGCTCTTCGCGGCGCCGACAACCGCGGAATTGGAGGCGGTTCGCACGCTCTGGCAGGACCGCGACGTCTCCGCACAGGGCGTCACCGTCGAGGCGACTGTCCCGATCACACTAGGTGGCACACCGGCCACCGCACGTGTCATATCGCACACCGTCGGCGGCGTCAGGCACTACGGTGCGATACTCACACCCGACAATGCGCCCCCCGGGACACTCCCCGTTCTCATGTACTCGCATGAATCCAATGACGGCATCGACGTCGATGCGCTTCTGGACTACGCATCCCTCGCGTTTGACGATCTGGTCGATCAGTTCGTCTTCGTGGTGCCATCGTTTCGCTCCGAACACCTGACGGTGGGCGGCACGACCTACGAGTCGGAAGGCGACCCGAGTCCGTGGGGTCATGATGTGGATGACGCACTCGCCCTGCTCAACGCGGCGATCGCAACCACACCGGAGGCCGACCCTGAACGTGTCGGAGTGCTGGGTTTCAGCCGCGGCGCGACCGTGGGAATGCTGGCTTCAATCCGCGACCCCCGCATCGACCTGGTCGTCGCCTACTACGGCCCGACCGACTTCCTCGGTCCCTTTGTCGAGGAACTGGTGATCGAGACGCTCGAAGGAAATCCGCGCGACCTGCCGGGCGTCAACGATCTCAACGCCACCCTCATTCAGCCGCTCAAGGACGGCGAACGCACGATCGCCGACGTCCGCTCCGAGCTGATCCGCCGCTCACCGATCCACTTCGCCGCCGACCTCCCCCAACTCCAACTGCACCACAGCAGCGGCGACCCGATCGTCCCGGTCGGCGAGACCGAGCGGCTCAG
>DATKYL010000073.1:0-8053 GCA_035528515.1 Acidobacteriota bacterium
GCGGCAAGCCCGGCAAGCTCGCCATCGCCGCCTGCATGCGACGCTTACTGCTCATCGCTCGAGCCGTGCTCAAACAACAACGACCCTTTGATCCCGCTTATGGGAGGACTTAAAACTTGACGGTCAAGACGGTATCTACAACGTCACGATGCACTTGTCCGGAACAGAGAAAGGTTGCCGCTCAACTGCCGCTGCGCAAACGGGCCAGACGCGACTTGGCGTCTTCGACGACGGCGATGCCTTTGTCGGCATCTTTCCAGATGGTCAGGAACTCCTCGTACTTGGCCGCGGCTTTCTCGTCCCAATTGGACTCTTCGTACGCCCGCCCGAGGAGGTAATGCATCTTCGTGTTCTGGATCGTCCAATACGCTCGGTAGTATGTGCCTCGTGACAGAAGCTGTTCGAGCAATGCGACCGCATCGGGCAGCCGTCCGGCTTCCAGAGAGGCTTTGGCCAGCATATACTGGTAGGCGAGGTCGTCCATCGTCTGGTCAATGCGTTCCAGAGCAGCCACCGCCGCGGTCGGATTATTTCGGGCGAGTTCGAGGGTACCGAGAGCGTACCAGTAGGCATCCAGGCGCTGACCGGCAGCTTCAAGATCGTCACGCAACGATTGGGCGACCGCTTCCGCCTGGTCTGTCGCGCCGCTTGCCGCCAGCAACTCGACCTGGTATTGCCGCTGCCCGGCCACATCATCCGGGTAGACGCGGGTGACGAACTCCGCAGACTGTTTCAGTTCGGAGAGGGCGTGGTTCCAGTCACCCAACTCGGCAAGGCACCACATCTTCTGGTAATGCTTCTGGCCGTTATAATACTGTGTCGCGGCGCTATTCTGCTCGGCCTCATCGGCGGAGATCTGCGCGTCCAGTTCCCGTAACGCCTGCGCCAGCCGTCCCTGCCGCATCGGGATCGTGGTCAGCATCAGCCGCCCGTGCGCGCGGGTGCGGGGATCGGTCAATTGCACGATCGCATCGAACTGGGCGCGGGCTAAATCATACTCCCCCTGCCGATTGTAGATGTAACCCAGGTTCAGCCGCGAGTTGAAGAATGTGGGTTCGATCGCGAGCGCCTGATTGAATGACGCGATCGCCAGATCGTAGCGCCCGTGCCGGGCGTAGATCTCGCCGCGCGTGTCATAGGGGTTTGGCTCTTCGGGAGCCAGCGAGATGTAGGTGTTGATCGTGGCGATGGCGTCCTCGTATTGCCCCATACGATCGTAGGTATAGACGAGGTGGTTCCGCGCCGATTTGAACAGCGGATCGAGCTGGAGCGCGATATTGAGGTGTCGCGCCGCGTCCGCGTATGCGGCTGCGGTAAAGTGGTGTTTGCCGATCTGGAAGTGCGCTTCCTTCTCATCGGGGTATCGTGCGATCGCTTCGTCGAGAATCGCGATCGCACCTTCCAGATCACCTACGTAGGCGGCCTTCCGGCTGCGTATGTAGAAATTCTCCTTCTGGCCCACGCGATCGATATGGGCGACCGCCTGGTCGATCAGCGCCCGATCGCTGAGTTCGCTCAGGAAGTAATACGCCATCGCCAGAGTCGAATCGAATTCGAGCGCCCGGCGGAACTGCTCCTCGGCCTGCGGTCGGTAGTACCGGTCGAGCAGATCAAGACCTTCGAGATAATGGGAATAGGCCTCCGCAGAGTGCGTGGTGAGATCGGCGACCTGCGGGTCGGGCTCCTGCCGTGCCGCCTCGGGGAGCGCCAAATCGTTTCTGAGTTCGTGGCTGAGCTTGTCGATCAGCGGGAATATCCCCTGCGCCGTTTCGCCATAAACCCGGCGGCCGGTGACGGCATCGCCCGACGACACATCGACGAGCTGCACCGATAAGACGATTTCGGGTTTGACCTGAATCACGACTCCGGTCAGGAGCCACCGGGCATCGGCCTCGCGGGCAACCTGCAGCGCAGCTGACTCATCGAGTGGACCGGCGGCGCTCTCCGGCCCGTGGACGCGTCGGCGGATATCCAGCAGGCGCTGGCGGGACACGACCTGGACGAACTGCGATTCTGAAAGGTCGGTGATCAGGAGATTGGTGGAGACGCTCCCGATCCAGGTTCCGACGCTGTCACCGGACAGATCGGTGAAGTCCAGGATCGCGAGCCGATTCTGCCGCGCTACGGCCTCGCGCGTCGGCTGTATTTCCACATGCCAGGGTCGCAGCAAGAGCACCAAGAGCGCGGCGGCGACCGCGACGACCGGGATGACGCGGGACCACACGCGCCGGGGACGGATCGCTTCCTCCTCGGGAGCCGCAGCCGGCGCCTCCTCGGCCGATTCCTCGGCCAGCCGCCGGATGCCGGCGCGGACCTCCGGATCGTGCCTGATCAAGTGCGCCGTTTCGGCAAACTGCTCTACCTTATTATAGCAGGCCTCGCAATCGAACAGGTGAAGTTCGAATGCAGGACGGTCCTTCTCGGAGAGCAGGCCGAGTTCGTAGTGGTGGATCATCCGCTCAAAGCGCTTATCGAGACAATCGTCGGTCACTTGATGTCTCCTCTGTCGAGACATTCCGCCAGCATCGAGCGGGCCCGGGAGAGCAGGACGTAGGAGTAATTCTCCGTCAGGTCGAGCCGCCGGCAGACCTCCCCCGTCGTGTATCCCTGGTAATGCAGGTTCAGAATCCGGGCATACTTCCTGTTCTGTCTACCGATCCTGACCAGGCAATCCAGAAGCCGCCGCTTCAATGTGGGATCTGAGCTGCGGCCTTCGCGCCCGCTCTCGCTACGCTGCAATTCGCCGAACTTCCTCTCCCGCAATCCCTTCTTCTTGTAGTACCGCAGGATCTCGAATTCCAGCACCCGGTACGCCCAGGCGGCAAAGCTGGTCGTGATGTCGGTCTTCTTGTACTTCTTCAGAATGACCAGCAGGGTGTCCTGGACCATTTCCTCGGCGTCCTGCCGACACCCAACCCTATGCTCCACAAAGAGCCGGAATCTTGCACCGAGGCGTCGAAAGAGTTCTTCCTCGGCGGCCTGATCGCCGGTCCGGGCCAGATTGTGCAAGGAGTTGGTGTCCATGCCGTTCGCGCGAAACAGGTTGCGCCCCTGGCGGAAAAATGCACCCGGACGCCGATTTCAGCAAAGTGTTTCGGTGTCAAAGTGACCGTTTCCCGGCTCTCCCCCGTCCAAGAGCCACATGAGTACCCGTACGCGGTCGATCCACGGCTCAGTCCCCAGCCGAGAGCCTGTAAGAGAATCGTGGCCGGCGGAGCTACCTAGACCGGAGACGGCGAATTCCTTCAGCAGGAACGGTGCCGTGCAGATCAAAATGACAAAATGTCAACGGCAATCGGAGGCAGCGTGAGACGATCCGGAACGTTTCTGTTGGGCCTGAGCCTGGCCTTACTCGGGGCAGCCGCGCCGGCAGCCGCCCAGAATCTGTTGAACCAACCCGAAAGTGTCGTATATGACTCGCTGCACGGCTGTTATCTGGTGTCGAATTGGGGTGACGGGAGGATCGTCCGTGTCGAGACTTCTGGTGTCCAGAGCTACTTCAACACCGATCTGTCCAGCGCCGCCGGTCTTCATATCGTCGGCAACACGCTGTATGCCGCATCGAATTACGGCCCCAACGCGGGCTTGGTGAGCATCGATCTTGAGACAGGCACCATGATCTCCTGCCTCCCGTTGCCGGGCATGGTCACTCTCAACGACATCACCACCGACACATCGGGGTACCTCTACGTATCGGAGTTCGATGCCGATCGGCTCTACCGTGTCCAACTGGCAACCCAAACCCATACGGTATTGGTCAGCAGCGGCCTGGTGGCGCCGAACGGGGTCCTTTTCGACGCGCCCAACAACCGCCTGCTGCTGGCCTGCAACAGCGGTGTCGGGAATGATCCGATTTACGCGGTATCGCTCCCCGATGGCGTGGTGACAACGGCGGTCAACACCGGCTACACAGCGGTCGACGGTCTGACGCAAGATCCGGACGGCAACATCTACTTCTCCTCCTGGACCGCCAGCGCGGTTTACCGGTACGATCACAACTTCACTCCCCCCGCTGCGGTCTTCTCGAACGGGCACACGTCGCCCGCCGACATCTACTACAACAAGGTGCGCGGCGAGATGGCAATCCCGGAATTCGATGCCAACCGGCTGACGCTGGTTCTGAATCCATACGCCGATTCGGACGGCGATGGTGTTCTCAACGGGGCGGACAATTGTCCCAGGGTCCCCAATTCCGCCCAGTCGGACACGGACGGCGACCTGGTCGGCGACGCGTGCGACAACTGTGTGGAGACACCCAATCCCGACCAGTACGATCTGAACAACAGCGGGATCGGCGACGCGTGTGAGGAGGGATTCACCCGACCGGGCGCCTGGGTGACGGTCAATCTGACTGATTCGCTGCGTGTGCTCTTTGCAGAGGTAACCGACGCCGGCGTCACGGAAGTTGACATCGGCACGAGCGGCCCGGCCGCCCCTTCGGGGTACCGTCTGGTATCGGCGGCCGGACTGCCGTATTACGATATCCACACCGACGCGACGTATACCGCGCAAATACTGATCCGCTTCCTCTACGATCCGGCCGGGATCGCCGGGGTAGAGGAGGATTTACGGCTATTCCATGAAATCCCCGGCCCGGGCTGGGAAGACTGCACCTATTCGCAGGATGTCGCGTCCCACCTCATCTGGGCCGAGGTCACCAGTTTGTCGAATTTCATCATCGCCGAACCGGGGTGTCCGTGCGACTGTCACAGCGACCCGCAGTGTGACGGCGAAACCAACGTCCTCGACGTGGTCACGGCGGTCAACGTGGCGTTCCGCGGGGCCACTGCCGCGACCGATCCGGGATGCGCCAATGAGCAGACCGACGTGAGCTGCGATGGAGTGACCAATGTGATCGATGTGGTGAAGTTCGTCAATGTCGCGTTCCGCAGCGGTGACGCGGCGATCCAGTTTTGTAATCCCTGTGCGCCGTAGGCGTTCGTGCGCGTCTGAGGCGTCTGGACGCTCTATAATGTAAGAGACCAGATGTGCAGGATGGGGCGCTGAGGCGGCGGCCCGGGACCGAGCCCCCGGCCGTCGTCTCTTTAGTTGTCACCGGCGGCGGCGATTCTCGCCAACGCCCTGTAAGATGACCGGTATCCGCGGAGCATTATGTCTGGGACGGGGGCAACCTGGCTGTGGGAGGCGGGAAGCCGATTTGAGGCCTGTCCACCACACCGGTACATCGAGGAGGTCTTATGACCCGCATCAGCGTATGTCTTGCCGTCGTCGCCCTGCTCAGTCTGCCGGCCGTCGCCACATCGCAGAATCTTCTGAACGGACCCGAGAGCGTCGCCTGCGACACCCTGCGCGACTGTTATCTCGTATCCAATTGGAGGGACGGCAAGATCGTCCGCATCGACCGCGAGGGCAATCAGAGCTACTTTAACACCAGTCAGACAGCGGTGGCGGGTATTCACATCCGCGATGATGTGCTCTATTGTGCCTCCACACCGGTTGGTCTGGTCGGCTTCGATCTGGAGACGGGCTCCGTTGTCTTCGGCCCGATTGCAGCCGGTCCCCACCTGCCTCAGGACGTCACGTCCGATACATCGGGGTACGTGTATGTGACGCAAACGACTGACGGCGTCGTCTATCGGGTCGATGTCGCGACACAAACGTGTACAACCTTCGTGACCGCTGGTTTCGATGGGGCGGGCGGCATCATGTTCGATGCCCAGGCCAACCGGCTACTGGTAGCGTTCGCGAGTGACGGCGTTGGAGACCTGATCTACTCGGTCAGCCTGCCCGAGGGGGTGCTCTCGCTCGTTATCAGCACGGAAGTGCCGGCCATCGACGGTCTGACGGAGGACGACGAAGGCAACATCTACCTCTCGAGCTATACGACAGGAAAAGTGTACAAGACCACCCACGATCTTGTCGGTCCCTACGAGTTGTGGTCCAGCGGCTATCTGGCAGGAGCAGACATTGAGTACGACCGGAAGCGCGGCATCCTGGCCGTTCCCGAATTCCTCGCGGACCGACTGACGCTGGTTCTCGATCCCGTCGCCGATCCGGATGACGACGGGGTTCTGCATGCAACCGATAACTGCCCGTGGACCAGCAATCCCGGGCAGGATGATACAGACTCCGATGGTATCGGTGACGCCTGCGACAACTGTCCTGAAACGCCTAATCCCAGCCAGGCCGATCTCAATCACAGCGGGATCGGGGATGTCTGTGAGCCGGGCTTCACACGGCCCGGTGGCTGGGTGTCGGTGGATCTGACCGATTCAATCCGCATCATGTTCGCTGAAGTAACCGAGGCTGGTGTTACCGTTGTGACCCTCAGTGGGAGCGGTCCGGCCGCCCCTTCGGGATACCGGCCTGTATCGGCGGCCGGGCTGCCGTATTACGACATCCACACCGACGCGACGTACACCGGCACGATCCTCGTTCGCTTCCTCTACGACCCGGCCTGGCTGTTGGGGCCGGAGGAGGACCTGCTTCTGTTCCATGAAATCGAGGGCGGCGGCTGGGAGGACTGCACCTATTCGCAGGATGTCGGATCGCACGTCATCTGGGCCGAGACCGACGGCCTGTCGAACTTCATCCTCGCGGAGCCGGGGTGTCCGTGCGACTGCCACGGCGACCCGCAGTGCGACGGCGTGACGAACGTTCTTGATGTGGTCCGGGCGGTCAATGTGTCGTTCCGGAGCGAAACGGCCGCGACCGATCCCGGCTGCCCCAATGAGCAGACCGACGTGAGCTGCGACGGCGTGACCAATGTCATCGACGTGGTCAAGTTCGTCAATGTCGCGTTCCGCAGCGGTGATCCGCTGCTCCAGTTCTGTGACCCTTGTGCGCCTTAGGCGTACGTGCGCTCCGTCACAATAGACGATCACATGTTCAGGGTGGGGCGCTGAGGCGGTGGACCGGGGACCGAGCCCCCGGCCGCCGCCTCCTTCATGGCTTCCCGAGGACGGGAATGACATCCGGGGCACGGCCATACGTTCAGTGCACCGCCCTGAGAGTGGAGGTATGACCCGGTGCCGCCCCGGTTTTGACCTGTAAGATACTCGCCGCCCGGTGAGCCTATTGGGTGTATCGGCGGTCTCCCAGCCTCGGGGGACAGATATCCGGAGTCCAGACAGTATTGGTGGAACCTCAGCTCGGAGGAATCATGAGACGTCTCATCGCCTGCCTTCTCAGTGCCGCCATATTAAGCCTGCCGGCCGCGGCCACCGCCCAGAACCTTTTGACCCAACCCGAGGGAGCGGCCTACGACGCGTCGCGCGACTGCTACCTAGTCTGTAACGTCGCCAACGGCAACATTATCCGCATCGACGCGTCGGGGGCCCAGAGCTACTTCAACACCGACCTGGCCGAGGCGATGGACGTCCACATCGTCGGCGACGTGGTCTACGTCGCCTCCAGCGAACCGCCGGATATCGGCCTGATCGGCTCGATATGGAGACCGGGGCAGAGGTCATGCGGGTGACGTTTCCGTTCATGCAGACACTCTTCGACGTTACGTCCGATACGTCGGGCTATGTGTATATTTCAGAGTTCTACACCGGCACGATCTATCGAGTCAATATGTCGACCCAGGCGAGTGAGATGTTGGCCGCGGTGTCGATGCCGTCCGGTCTGCACTTCGACGCGGCGAACAACCGCATCCTGGCCGGAACGCAGGGCGGCGGCAGCAACGCGCCGATCTACGCGATCAGCCTCCCCGCCGGTGCGGTCACGGTCGCCGCCTACACGGGGAAATCGACGATCACGGGCTTGGCCGAGAATGACGCCGGACACATCTTCTTTTCAACGTGGGGTGGGGGGCTGTACCGGTATAACCACGATCTCAGCGGCACGCCGGACCTCGTCGCCAGTGGTTACCTGGGTCTGGCCGACATCGAATACAACTGGGAACGAGGCGAAATTGCCTTAGTCGAGTTCAGCGTCAACCGGGTACGCATCCTCCTCGACGCCCTCGGTGATCCGGACGGTGACGGGGTCGTCACCGGTACCGACAACTGCCCCTGGCACGCCAACACTGACCAGCTCAATTCCGACACCGATACACTCGGCGATGCCTGCGACAACTGCCCCCTGC
>DATKYL010000074.1:0-5587 GCA_035528515.1 Acidobacteriota bacterium
GGTCCCGGTGCCGTTGTAGTTGTCGGTGAAGGTCGCGTTGGCCGGGACGTTCTCGGCAGTCAGGATCAGGCTGTCGGCGTCCGGATCGGAGGCCGAGACACCGAAGTTCAGGTTCTGGCCTTCATCGACCGACCGGGGGCCGATCGAGGCCAGTGTCGGGACACGGTTCACGTCGTTGACTGTGATCGCGACGACTTCGGTGTCGGCCAGGACGCCGTCGGACGCGATGAATGTGACGTTGTAGACGCCGGACTGAGTGAGGTCGGGATTGAAGTCGAAAGTCCCGGTGCCGTTGTAGTTGTCCGCAAAAGTCGCGTTGGCCGGGATATTCTCGGCGGTCAGGATCAGGCTGTCGGCATCCGGGTCGGTGGCGGAGACGCCGAAGTTCAGGTTTTGGCCCTCATCAACCGCCTTGGCTCCAATCGTTGACAGGACCGGCGAATGGGCGGCGTCGTTGACTGTGATCGCGACGATCTCGGTGTCAGCGAGAATGCCGTCGGACGCGATGAATGTGACGTTGTAGACGCCGGACTGAGTGAGGTCGGGATTGAAGTCGAAAGTCCCGGTGCCGTTGTAGTTGTCGGTGAAGGTCGCGTTGGTCGGGACATTCTCGGCGGAGAGGATAAGACTGTCGGCGTTGGGATCGGTCGCGGAGATACCGAAATTCAGGTTCTGTCCCTCATCGACCGACTGGGGGCCGATCGCGCTGAGCACCGGAGTTTGGCCCTCGAAGAAGACCTCGAGGTGGACCGCGTCGACATAGTATGTTATCACGTCGGGTGAGCCGGTCCCGATCTTCTGCACCCCCCTTAGCCGTATTTGGAAGCCGTTGAGCTGGCTGGCATTGGTCAGGCCGGCCACGGAATACGGTCCGGCGGTCGTGAGTACGGCGGGTACATTCCCGAATGATTCGAAGATGGTGAATGCGGTCCCGGCGTAGTACTCGAACACCAGGGAGTCATTAACATAACCGGACTCCCGGTGTGTAATGAAGATACGCGCCGAGTCGATGAGGCGGCCGGGATTGACGGTGCTGTCAAAGTCGAAGGTCCAGTTGTCTCCACTGGCCAGCTTGCCGCTGATACTCGCTTGGACCCCGTCGGGTGCGCCATGACACTCCACCTCGGCGCTGATCGACACGGAGGAAACGGAGGTGTTGACATACAGCGATTCCGCCACGATAGCGGCGCCGGCATCGGCGGCTGCGAGCAGAAGTATGAGGGCGATGGCAGCGGTCACGGCCACCATGCCACGGAACTTCTCCGTCGATCGGTTCATCGAGCCCATCGCTGGTTTAGAGTCCGTACTACTTCAGCAACACCATCTTCTTTGTTTCCGATTCACCGCCGGCGGTCAACCGGTAGAAATAGAGACCACTCGCCACGCCGCGACCGGAACGGTCGGTACCGTCCCATTCGATCGCGTGACGTCCGGCCGTCAGCGAACCGTCGAGCAACGTCACGACTTTCTGACCGAGGACATTGAAGATATCAATCCTCGTATCGACAACCCCTGACAGACCGGTACTATTAATAGTAAACGGCAGAGTAGTACCGGCATTGAAGGGGTTCGGGTAATTCTGTTCCAGGACGAAAGTACGGGGCAGGCCGCCGAATCCGGCCACCTCGATCCTGTCGGCATTCTGGTCGGAGAGCTTGAGGTCACGCAGCCGCACGGCGGGCGTCCCCTGCGCTGCCGCGGTCAGCGGAATGCGCAGGACCTCGGCCCCGCCGGTGCCGATCCGCGAGTTGCGGTCGTTGAGATTGAACAGGAGAGCCACCAGGCGCCCGTGCCCGTCGTCGCGGTAGCTGAAGTTGAGACCGGCGGCATCGGCCAGCGGCTCGGCGCCCGCCAGAGCGGTCAGCCTGGGATCGTAGACGATCTCGATCTGGGCGCCGGCGGCGCTCACCGGAACATCGGTCGAGAGCGTGTAGGCGCCATACGCGCCGTCATCGGGGTCGTAGACAAAGCTGACCGAACCGGGCAGTCCGGTGGGCACTGACTGCTCGAAGAGCGGTATGCCGAAGATCGAGTTGATGATCGCGACCAGGTCGAAGACGTCGAGCGTGTCATTGTCCGTGACGTCCGCCGCGCCGAACTGGCGGCCCGTAAAGGCGAAATCACCCAGGATATACCCCACCACCGCGACCACGTCGCCGACGTCGATCCGGGTGTCGAGGTTCGCATCGCCGAACTGATCGACATAGACGTAGCCGTCGCTGGTCGTCAGAGGAACCGATGAGACATTCGGGTCAGGGTTGATCGATTCCCAGGCATCCTCGAAGATCAGCTCGTAGGCACCCGGCGCAGTGGCGAGTTGGACGTTGCCTATAATATTGAATAATACATTAGAGGAGCCCGCGCCGATCGGATCGCCGTTAAGCGAGAAAGTGACGACTCGCAACCTCCCCGGCGTCTCCCCCATGTTGTCATAGACCGAGAATCCGTCCAGCCGGTCGGTCGGCTGCACTGTCGTGATCGCGAAAACGGTCGGATCGTAGACGAAGTCAAACTGCACTCCGTAGCTTGCCTGGGTCGACGAGAGGTTGACCGGGATGATCACCCCGGCCGCGCCGGGCACACCGCCGCGCGGATCCTGGCCGGGGGCCGAGGTGGTAAACAAGAGATCGGTGGGTACCTCGACGACGTTGATCGTCACATTGCGTATCGCGCTTGACAGTCCGGCCGAATCGGTGGCCTGGAAGCTAACGGTAAACGATCCCGACTGACCGAATGTGGGTGTCCAGCGGAAGTTCCCACTCACCAGGGCCCGACCCCCGACCGGATTCGCGGGCGTAAACGTCGCACCCGAGGGGAGATTGAAGGCCAGGAGCCTCAGCGAATCGCCGTCGGGATCGGTCGCCGCGACCGTAAAGGAGATCAGGTCGCCCTGGTTGACGGACAGCGGGGACGACAGAGGCGGAATGGACGGCGCGTTATTGATGGTCGTGTCGATGTCCGTCGTGATGACGATCGCACCGTCGATCAGGACCGGGCGTTTGAAGTACAGACCGCTGATATCGCCAAGCGTATTGTAAGAGGCGGAATAGACCGGATCATTGACGAAACGGATCAGGGTTGTGCCGGACGGCGCCTCGGCGAGTACATGCCAACTCATGCGTACCGTGACGCCGGCCCCGGGATACAGAGCATTGAAGGGATCCAGCGTCAGATCGGCGTAGGCGCCGGTCACCACGCCCGGTTCCTGAAGAGCAACGTTGTGGACTCTCGTCTCCCCTGGTGCCTCTGTGGGGAGGCGGAAAAACTCCGAGACCACGACGAGGTGACCGCCATCCTCGACGGTCACCGGCTCGATCAATGTGGTGTCGTATTCGAGCCGGAATGTGAAGACCGCCACGGTATCGACGTTCCGCAGGTAGAAGTCGACATCAAAGGTCGCATCCGGGGCAGCACCCGTCACATTGACAATCCGCATCGTGTCCAGGTCCGACGGGGTCTGCGCCTGTGCGGACGGCGCGGCGATCAGCAGCAACGCGCCGATGAAGACGAGACCAACCGCGGCCCGGCCAATGAGTGCCCCGCGATCGGCCCTACCGGTATGCCCTGCGGACAGCAGGGATTGTCTGAAACGCATCATGATCGAGACCCCCTCTCGGGTACGGTGGGGTTCGCCTGCCCCTGAATCGGCACGCGTCAGGGCATGCCTGACGCACATAGTCCGGCCGGCGCGCGTTCGGCGCGCGGCCGTTCGATCTTGTGTGTGTGCAATGACTTGCATAGAATCCCTTTCCATGCGACCGGTCTTCGTGTTCGTTGCGCCCAGACCCGCTTCGAAGCCCGGTGCTCATGCACACTCGCCGGGCGCCTTAGCGCTGGGGGACAACGTCTTTGCCGTTGTCGGGCGGCCCTTGCTCCCCACCGGCAGGGGGGCGGGACCACCTTGGACGCTCTATTGACCGCAAACACAGTGCCCATCCTCGGGCTATGGTTGCGGTACTCTTCGGTCGCGGTAGGAAGGGGCAGATGAATGCGGCGGGAAAACTGCTGAGGTCTAAGTCCGTCTAAACCATCGTCCTGCGATCGCCGGTGACGGGGATGCGATCGCGGAGGGACTCCACGCCGTCAGGTACGACTCCTTTCGTTCACGAGCTGGTTTAGAGAGTTTCGTTCCATCGTCTCATCAACTTTCACTTATCAACACTCGCGGTAAAAAAAAGCCCGGCTGCATGGATGACGCGTCGCGCGACGGTCTGACAAGCCGGGATTCTGCATTAGTAAGTCCATCTGTTTAAGGCAGTTGACAACGCCTTCAAGCCATTCACAGTCGTCTGTTTAGCCTCCTTGGTTTCGGGTTCGAGCGGTTCTGCCTACGTTGTTGGTGCCTTTACACTTTCCGGCTCTTTCGTCGATCCCAATCGGGGGAGGGCTCGCACCCTCCCCCGTCGGGAAGAGAAGACACCTGCGTTACTTCAGCAGGACCATCTTCTTGGTCGCGGTGAATTCGCCGGCGGCGACGCGGTAGAAGTACATACCGCTGGCCACGGACGAACCATTGTCCGCGCGGCCGTCCCACGCCACACTGATGTGGCCGGCGTCAGTCCCTGCGAAGGTCTTGACGACCTGACCGGCAACGTTGTAGACGGTGAGTGTCCAGTCGGTGGCCTCTTTGAGGTCGACTGGGATCACCGTGCCGGCGTTGAACGGGTTCGGATAGTTCTGCAACAGCGCGTAGTTCTCCGGCAGGTAGGCCGAGGCCACATTCACTGTCAGCAGGGCGCCGTTGGCATCCGAGAATTGGCTCTCCACCAGCTCGATCGAGCCGTTGCCGGTGACCGGGATGCGCAGGAGGTCATGCGAACCGGCCGAGAGGCTTCCACCGTTTTCGTAGTCGGGATAGACCACGACACGGAGTTCGCCGCCCTGGGCGCTGGCTTTGATCCGGAGGTTGTCGCCATTCACGAGTTCGGGGGTTCCGACCTGGACACCGCTGTAGCGGTAGACAAAGGCCGCGCCACCGAGATCGCTGTTCGAGGAGGTGCGGGTTGTGACCGCGCCATCCGAAACGTTGGTGACAACATCAACTGAGTTGGCATAGGGGGAGAGCTTCGGCCACGCCGGGTACGCGTCGGCGTCACCGGTGAGAATCCGGACGAGGTAGATCAGGTCCGCGACGGTGAGCACGATGCCATCGTCGTTGATATCGGACGCCAGGATCTGGACCTCGCGGAGCATTGCATCCGGATTCCAGACGGAATTGCCATAGATGAAGTAGTTCGTGTAGAGAACCGCATCACCGATTTCGTTGGCAATACCGTTGAGGTTCAGGTCACCACGGTCATCAATGGGCTCCATGATGCAGATCGCGCCGCCGCAGAAGGAGATCTCGCGGATGTAGTCGATCTTGCCGTCGACGCAGCTGGCATCGTAGTCGGGACCAAAGGTGACGCCGCCGTCATAACGCGGCACCCAGGTGATGTAACCGGTCGGATCGGTGACCGTGTTGTCTCCACAGTCGATCGAGCAGAAGCCGACGTGGAAACAGGTGCCGATGAAGTTGCGGTCGGCGGTGACGTAGAAGGTCAGCTCGGCCAGGATGTCGCCATCGACATTGAAGTTCGCCGGGTCG
>DATKYL010000075.1:0-4838 GCA_035528515.1 Acidobacteriota bacterium
CCCGTTGTGCCCCCCCTCTGATCATCAGCCGTCTTTTGCTCCCTCAACGTGCGTAATGCGTCCGGGACCCGCACCTGGTTACAGAACTACAATGCCCCCCTCCCGGAAGCCGTCGGCAAACGGAGAGGTAGTTGCCTCAACTGCGAACTATGTGTGGGCGTCATGCCGAGGTGTCGCACGGCGATCGTCTCGATCCGCGCCCGTGAACTGAGCAGAGCGGTCTCGGCCAGAAGCTGATCGCGCACCCGCTCCAATTCGACAATTTCCTGCTGAAGGTCTTCGACTTCATCGCCCAGCTTGACGACTGCGTAGCGCTGCCAAACCGCCACGGTCGCCAGCACGATCAGAGTCACCCACCAGACCGGACGCAGGCTGCGGCGGCGCTTCACGACGCACCTCCGTCGCGTTGGGTGTCACGCTCGAAAACACGGAGTCGGGCGGCCGCGGCCCGCCGGTTGCGCCGGGTCTCGTCGTCGGTGGGACGGATGACGTGGCGGTGCACGACGCGCCCCTGCGGATCGGCGCCGCAGATGCATTGCCCCTGCGCGGGCGAACAGCGGCACGGGCGCGACGCCTCACGGAAGAGCGTCTTGACCAGCCGGTCTTCGAGTGAATGGTAGGCGAGGACGACGATTCGGCCCCCCGGCGCCAGACGATCCATCGCGGCCCGAATTCCCACGGGAATGGCGGCGAGTTCATCGTTGACCACGATCCGCAGCGCCTGGAAGACACGCGCGGCGGAGCGGCCGAACGACGGTCCCGACTGACCGGCCGCGCGCTCAACCAGACCCACGAGAGTACGGGTCGTGGTCACCGGGGTAAAGTGGCGCTCTTCGACGATCAAACGGGCCAGGCGGGCGGCGTGGCGCTCTTCGCCGTATTCCCGCAACACCCGGGCAATCTCTCTCTCGGAGGCCGACGCCAGCCAGGCAGCGGCCGATTGTCCGGTGGTGCGGTCGAAACGCAAATCGAGCGGACTGTCGAAACGATACGAGAAGCCGCGCTCGGGATCGTCGAGCTGCGGCGAGGAAAGACCCAAGTCAAAGAGGGCGCCGGTGATCTGCGCGACGCCGGCGTCCCGGAGCACCGCGGCGAGCGACCGGTAGTCGGCATGGATCAGCGTGAGACGGTCGGCGTAGGCGCGCAGGTTGACGGTGCAGCGCCGGACGGCTTCCGGATCCCGATCCAGTCCGATCAGATGTCCTTCTTTGTGCAGGTGGCTCAGTATCACTTCGGCGTGCCCTCCAGCGCCGATGGTGGCATCGAGGTAAATCCCGTTTGGATCGGTGATCAGTTCATGCGCGACCACGTCGGGCATGATCGGAACATGCCCGAGGGCAGACGCACCAGCGGTGTCGTCTGCGCTCACAGCAGCAATTGCGACGCGACCTCTTCGTACGTCTTGCCGTAACCCGAGAGGTAGGCGTCGAATCTCTCCGCACTCCAGATCTCGATACGGCGAATCATTCCCAGGATGCGCACTTCGCGCGTGATGCCGACCTGGGATGCGAGTTCCGGCGGGATCAGAATCCGATTCTGTCCATCGGGTGAGACCTCGCCGGCGTTCGCCATAAGCATGCGCAGGAAAAAATTGGCCTGGTCGTGGGCGAAGCTGAAATGGTCGAACTTCGTCATGACCCGATCCCATTCCGCTCGCGGGAACAGGAACAGACAGCCGTTCAATCCGAGAGTCAGATAGGAGACCTCGAGCGACACGTCGGACGACTGCCGCAACTTGGAGGGGATGTGGAGCCGGTTCTTGGCGTCCAGTGTCCCGCGATATGATCCGAGGAATCCAGGCATGAGATCCGAAAGGGCGTAAGCCCTTCACAAAAAGGCGATTACCGCCTGTGCTTATATTTCAACTTCAACAAGGGTGAACAGTGATCGTGTAGAGGAGGTGTCAGTTGCCAAATAACCTGGTTCATATCTCGTTTCACCACTCTCTCCCACTCTGCCCCACAGTATTCCTCGAACGAGGTGCACGCAAGGGATTTCTTGGGAGAAAACAAAAAAAACGGCGCACGTACGCGGATTCCGGTATAGCCGGTGGTTGGCAGTATGTGGGCTTAATCCAATACCTTGAGGACCCTCGCACGGCAATCCTTCGTAGTTACCTGAAGTAAAGAATTCTCGAACGTCTGTAAGCGGTTCTTTTTGCGACGCTTAGGAAATGCCCCACTGCCGGTAACATTTCCCCCTCAACACCGGCAAGAACATTGCGAACAGGACTTCGGGATCAGTGTTGAAGTCGGTCTGAACCTGCGGAGGGGGGATATGGTCCGCAGCTCGGTTAGATTAGTCATCTTGGTGTTGGGGGTGGCATGCCTCGCCTCCCCGTCGTTCGCTTTCCATACGGCTTACGAGGTTACTAATGAGGAGCCGGTCCGCTGGGACCTGGCGGCCGACGGTTTTCTGCATTTGGATATCAGCAGTGATATCCCGTTGGCGGCGGGGGTGCCCGATCCGGGTTGGCGCACGGTAGCGATACCGGAAGCGTGGCCGCTCGATTGCGATCCCCGGTTGACCGTTCTCGACGCCGACACTCTGCTTCTCCCCCATCGGCTCGCACCGCTTGCCGGGGATTGGATTACGAGCGACACGGCGACACCGCCGCCGCTGCCGGTGCCGGATCAGGGGATCTACTCAGCCGACCGGTGGTTTCCCGAAGCGCCGGTGCGTATTGAGACGTCCGGCCGCTTAGGTGGGTCGTCGATCGCGTCACTGTCCTGGTGTCCGTTGCGTTACAATCCTGTGCGCGGCGAGTTGATTGTCATCCACCGCGCGGTCTTGACAGCCGCTCCTCGGGGAGCAGAACCGGTTCCGGCTCCCGCGACCGACACAGTACCGGTCGACGACGTACTCGCAGCCGCGACAGAGGCGCTACTTCAGGACGCCCATCCCGGTGGTCTGCGTTCTCCGGCGGTCGGCCTGAGCCCCGACTGGGTGTGGCCTGACGATCCGCCGCTGGGCGTCAGCTATGTCGTTGTGACGGCGTCGCGATTCAGCGCCACGATGCGGCCGCTGGTTGAGTGGAAGGCGCGGCGCGGTATCGCCGCCGGTCTGGCGACGGTTGAGGCGATCATCGCCGCCTATCCGGGGGTCGATGCGGCGGCGGCGGTGCGGGCGTACCTTCAGGCGGCATACGGGCAGGGGCTGCAGTGGGTGGTGCTGGCGGGGGATGAGACGGTGTTGCCGGTGCGGTATGCGTACGCGGGATTCGAATCCGATCCGGGCGGTCTCGAGAATCAGCAGATTTGCGATCTGTATTTTGCCGATCTGAGCGGGAACTGGGACGCCGACGGCGACGGGATCTACGGCGAGTTTATCGGTGACAACGCGGATTTGTACGGCGAGTTGTACGTTGGGCGCCTGCCGTTTTCGACCGCCGATGAAGCGGTGAACATCATCGACAAGATCATCGCCTACGAAGCCGGCCCGGCCAGCGCCGACTACCTGACGCGGACAGTGAGCGTGGCCGCCGATCAGATGCGCGACTGGTCGGACGGGGTGGGGCAGCACACACTGGTGGCCTCGGGCATGCCGTCGGGCTGGACGCACGATCTGTCCACGATGGTGGAGAATCCCTCGGGCGAGGACTTGCAGCCGAGCAGTCCGGAGGCGACCGATTTGCCGGGACTGCTGTCGACCGGTGCGGGCTTTGCGAATTACTACGTGCACGGTAATGCGCACGGGTTTGTGGTGCGTTCGCCCGGCATTCTCGAATCACCGTTGTCGTGGGTGTTGACATTTGGTTCCTCCGGGGACGGGAACGGTCACTTGACCGAGATCGCCGCCACTGGGAGGCCGGGCGTTCACTTGTCGGCAGCCTGCAATCAGGGTGCGTTCGACATGGACGCGCCGGCGCTGGGCGGATACGGCGAGTCGGTTGCCGAGCGGCTGTTGTTCACCCGCGGGAGCGGCGCGGTGGCGTTTGTCGGGCAGTCGCGTTGGGGCTGGGTGGCGACCTCGTACAAGCTGATCGCGAAGTTCTACGCGTATGTGAACCAGGGATCGATCCCGAACCATGTCGGCGTATACCAGGCGCTGGCCAAGGCGGCCTTCCCCGCGTACCGCGATCTCAACTTTGGCAACAACCTGTACGGTGACCCGGAGATGCCGGTCTGGAAATCGGGTCCTCAGCCGCTGGCCGCCAGCATGCCGAGCGTATTCACTCCCGGCGCGCCCCTCGGAACGATCTCCGCGTTCAGCGGCGCACAGCCGGTCGCGGGCGCGCTCGTAACCATCGCCGCCGGTGACAGTGTCTGGACCGTGGGGACGACCGACGGCTCGGGTGTCCTCGACGGTGATCTGTTGATGCCGTTAGCGGGCGAGGTGATCGTGACGGTCAGCAAATCGGGGTATCGCATTTACAGCGTCACCGTACCGGTCTCGATCATCGCCGATATCTTCGATGAAGAATCCACTCTCCCCACCGAGTTCATCCTCTCACCGAATTACCCGAACCCGTTTAACGCCGGTACTGTGATCCCGTTTTCTCTCGAGGCAGAGACCAGCGTGGCGCTGACAGTCTATGACATTCTCGGTCGGCCGGTGAATCGTCTGATCGACGGGCTGCGAGGCGCAGGTTCACATCTGATCACGTTCGACGGAACCGATGATCGGGGGCGGCCGCTGGCCACCGGTGTGTACTTTGCGCGTCTCGTGGCGGAGGGTCGCACACAGGTCAGGAAGATGGTGTTGTTGCGGTGATCGCGTCACGGGCCTGAAGGCCCGTGGCACCGGGCAACGGAGAAATAGAGCCTGTCAATCCGGTCACGAACGGGAGGGCGACGCTCCTGCGGAGCCGCCCTTACGTAGAGGCACCCCGAGCGCAG
>DATKYL010000076.1:0-5371 GCA_035528515.1 Acidobacteriota bacterium
TTTTCTTCCCTGAGTGGGAGGCCGAGGGTTTCCAGGCGATCTTGGGACTGCCGCTTCTGACGGCCTCGGCGGGGCAGCAGGAGCGTCGGCTCTTGGGCGTGATCATCCTCGCCGATGCCAATGCCCGCTGTTTCGATGAGGATCGTGTGCGCCGGTTGCACGCCGCGGCCGACTATGTGGCGGCCGTTATCGCCGAGGCCCGCCTGCATCGTGAACTTGAAGCGGCACAGCGGCGGGCCGCCCAGGATCTCGCCACCGCCGGCGAGCGTACCGCCGAGGTGCGGGCCCAGCTCGAACGGACGAAAGCCCAGCATGAAGACGACCGGCTGGCCTGGGAAACACGGCAACGCGCCCGGGAGAGTGAACATGCCGGACAGGTGGCTGCGGTCCGAACGGAGGCGCACGAGGAGCGCGAGCGTCTGGTCGCCGAGTACGACGCGAAACTCGACGCGCAGGCGCAGGCGACCGAGGCGCTGAGACGGCAGTCCGACGAAGCGTTACGTGTGGCCGAGCGCAGCCATGCCGAACGTCTGGCAGGGGTTCAGAGGGAGGCGGAAGAGAAGCGCGATCGTCTGATCGCCGAATACGACGGGAAGCTCAAAGAACAGGCCGACCGCCTCCACGACCTGCGCCAGAGTTTTGAGGAGACGCGCCGCCGCACGGACAGCGAGCACGCCGAGTGTCTCGCGGCAATCCAAGCCGAGTCGAAGGCGGAACGTGAACGTCTGATCGGGGAGTACGAAGACAAGCTCAAAGCCCAGGTGGACCGTTTCGACGACCTGCGCCGGAGTTCTGAGGAGACGCGCCGCCGCATGGACAGCGAGCAAGCCGAGCGTCTCGCGGCAATCCAAGCCGAGACGAAGGCGGAACGCGAGCGTCTGATCGGTGAGTACGAAAACAAGCTGAAGGCCCAGGCGGACCGTCTCGACGCTCTGAGCCGGACTTTCGAAGAAACGCGTCAGGCGCTTGCCGGTGAACACGCCGAACATCTGGCGGCGGTGCGGGCCGAGGCGAAAAGCGAACGTGAACGTCTCGCGTCCGAGTACCACGCCGAACTCAAGACCCACGACGGTAAGCTCGACGATCTGAACCGGCATCTTGAGGAGACCCGTCGGGCGATGGCGAGCCAGGCGGCCGCATTCGAAGATGAACGGCGCGAGTGGTCCGAACGTGTGCGCGAGTGGGAACAGTTACTCGCTGCCGCGCACACCGAACTGCAGGACCGCGAATCGGTTTTCACGAAGGAATCGCAACGGGTGGCTGGCGAGATCGAACGGCTCCGCGCGGAGCTGTCCGATCAACATCGCATCTACGAAGAACGCATGAAGGCGCTGATGGCGCGTCTCGACGACGAGCGGCGCGCCACGGCTGCCGAAAACGAACGTGACCGGGAGCGGCTGCAATCGTTGAAAGATGATTTCGCCGCCCGCGAGAACGCATGGCAGGCCGAACGGGATGAGGAACGACGGCAGGCGGCGGAGCGTGAGAAACAGTACGCCGATCTGCTCGCGACCGAACGGACATCGCATCAGGAGGCCGTCGACGAATGGAACGCGGCGAAGGGTGAGCTGCTGTCCCGCGTCGACAATCTCGAAGAGCAGTTCCAGCACGCTCATGCCGAACGGGCCGCGGCGATTGAAGGAATGCGCGAAGAGTGGAGCCAGGAACGTACCCAGAGTCGCGAGCGGCTGCGGGCGTTGACCGATCGTTTGCACGCCGCGCAGAAGTCCGTCCGCGACGCGGCCGCCTGCCTGCGCGATCCCGGCCCTCGCGAAACGGCGGTGGCCCGCCTTCTGCCGCGACTCCCCGGCGGCACGCAGGTTTTTGTCTGGCAGCGCCGCGCCGACGGCTCGCCGCGCCTCCTTATGGCGCATGATCGCGACGGAGTCTTGGGCGCGGCCGATGCCGAGCCGCTGACACCATGGGCATTCGAAACCGACACCATTCCCGCCGAGGGACCGCATTCGTTGCCGGATGCGCTGCACTGGGCGGCGATGGAAAGCGAGCACGATCCGGATCACGTGGCCGTGTGGGACGCAGTCTGGGGGAACGATCGCCGGCCGCAATGGGCGGTCTGCTGGCCCTGGGGATCCGGCGGCGGACCCGGCGATAACGGCTGGGTGACCGCGTTCGGTTTCTCAGAAGTGATCCCGTCCGCCGAACGCATCGACGGTCTGGCGACGTTCGCCGAAATAATCGGCGCTCTGGCCGTTCGACCCGACCGTGTGCCGACCGTCGAAACAGAGCAGCCGGAGACGGTCGCGGAGGAAGAATTTCCGGACCCGGTCGTCGAAGAGACGAAGACAGTGGGTCTGCACGATGCCCTGATCGCTTGGGTGGCCGACCAGCAAAAAGACGGGTGGCGTCTGGAACTGTCGGCGAGTCGCGTCCCCCCGGTCGCGTCCGGCTGGCTCACCGGAATCCTGGACCGCGGCCACCAGTCGTGCCGGGCCAACGGCGGCGATCAGAACAATGAATTCCTCATCGCCACGGAGACGACGAATGGCCGGACTACGCTCCGGTTGGTGAACACTCACACTTTCGACAGTGGCGACCCGGACTTCCCGGAGCACCGTGACGACCGTACGCTCGACGGCGACGCCGCCGCAACGACGGAGATGCCCCCGGTGGCGGGACGATGGTTGGTTTCCGGGGAGCGGTATCTCGGTCTCGAGATGATCTTCGAGAACCAGCCCGAGGCCGAGAGCGAGGAGCGGGTCTCGTGGGAGAACGGTACGTCGCCGGAGGATGACGATCGTCTGAACATCCTGATCGCCGACAGCGAGGAAGCGATGCGCGAACTGCTGGTCGGGATGCTCGAGACACTCGGTCACGATGCGGTCGGCGCCCGCGATTCCCAGGACGCCTGCCGGTACTTTGAAGCGCAGCAGTTCGACGTCGTGGTCGTCAACGCCGATATGCCCCAGCGCAGCGGTATCGCGCTGGCGGAGTGGGTGAAATCGGGCGCCCCCCACGTACCGGTCATTCTCGTGACCGAAGAAGGCTGCGACGATCCCTCGTTCAACGGGATCGCCGACTGCATGCTGCGCAAACCGTTCCGTCTCGACCAGCTTCAGGAATGTCTGGAG
Source organism: Acidobacteriota bacterium (assembly GCA_035528515.1). Classification (GTDB taxonomy): domain Bacteria; phylum Zixibacteria; class MSB-5A5; order WJJR01; family WJJR01; genus DATKYL01. Next base: position 3,090 of record DATKYL010000076.1, read on the forward strand.
AGCGTGGCGCCCGCGGCGGCGGCGGGCGCGGATCATCCCGGTCACGAGCACGACGGTTGACGCACCGGGTTCTTTCCTGAGACAAGCGAAGAGCGGGATACGTCTAAATGACGCGATCCCGCTTCAGGCGCATGAAGCGCCCTGCTTCGATGTGGGCGCGGCGCAACGGTTCGGGGATACGATACTTGGTGAGGCAGCGGAGTGTCTGTTCGATGGTGCCGGTGAGATCGATCCGGTGGCCGGGAGAGATGAAGATCGGATTGGCGTCCGGACGAGCGCGCAGGACGACTCCTGGTGCCTGGGGCGAATAGCGAATCACCGAGTAATCACCCTTGTTCGGGCCGGGGGCTTCGTATTGTCCGACCAGCCGCTCGCGGGCACAGCCGATCGTCGGCCGGTTGAGCAGAAGCCCGATATGCGTGGCATTTCCGCAGAGGCGTGGATGACAGATGCCGTGTCCGGCCACGAAGTACAGCTCAGGCTGGTGATGCAGCCGTTTGGTGGCCTTGAGAATCGTGGCGCCTTCACGGAACGCGCGGTACCCGGGTGCATAGGGGAAGAGGGTCGCTCCGCCGCTGTGTGCGCACTTGATTTCGATGACCTGCCCGGCGGTGAGATCCATCACCAGCACCGCCACGTAGGTCTCGTCGCCGTCGTAGGCCGAGTCGATCCCGGCAACCAGGTTGGGCGTCCCGACCAGGGGCGTAAGCCTGACGTAGGCCGCGAGCCTGTTCTGGAGCGCCGCCGCGCGCTTCAGCGAGATGTTCCAGGTATGAGTGGCAAGGCGGCGCGGTAGTAAGGGTTCTCGTTCCATTGTCCTCCTCGACAGCCCAAGGTGATACGCGGCTCACGCTTCAGCAAGTGGGAACGCGTTGTCGCGGCGCCAAGATCGGTACAATTACACCGCCCTAACACGGCACGTAGCCCGGTTTCGGAATCACACGTCTAGGAACGGCAGCCCCTCGTCATTTACGGCACACCACGGGACGGGGCGTGCACTCCATTGGAATTCAACACGTTAGCGCGATCGCGCCGGGGCATTCGAGTTGTTCGTGGCAGCACTCTCTGCCACTCCTGTCGACTGAGGTATCGCGACTTGGAAGGATGCCACGACGGCTCGGCCTGCCCCGACGGTTACGGCGCCGAGCCCGCGGGCCCGCTCACTGGCATGGCACATGAGTCGGGGGCTTAGACGTGCGGGGAATTTCTGACCCAATTCGCGGTGATCGTTCGCCACATTCGATAGTACCTTGGGGACAGCGGTGATAACATCAGGACCCTCGAATCGTTCTTTGCCTTGCCGCCACGGAAATTCATCGGGATATTTCATTGTCTTGGTAGACCTGGGAAGGGCGGGCACTTTGGAGGGTTTGCGTTCAAGTATGGGACGTGGAGACTAACTGATGAGGAGCGCTTCGCTGAAGCCATGAGGCATTGCAGCGGCTGGCGCCGACGGCGTCTCGTGCAACCAACCTCCGTACAAGAAGGCGGGAGTCCATGGATAACGGAATGCGCCAATTCTATGATCTGGCTCAACATCAACTGACCAGACAACATGAATCGCTTGGCCGGCTGCATGTGAAGATGAGTACTATCTTGGGTTTTGGATTTGTTCTGATCGGTTTGATTCTAAATGCCACCGATCACTTGGAGTGTATCTGGATGATAGTTGTCCCCCTCGTGCCACTTTTTGCAGGATTGGTTGTTCTGATAGGGGGCTATCGCGTGAGGTCTTATGGCAACGCCCCGAACATCGCCCTTGTTAAGTGGCATAAAGATCAGGGTAAGGGTGCCAGTCAATTATTGTCAGAAGCGGTCGATGAGATGGCTAAGAGTTTCTCTAACGTTGAGATGGCCATGACCGTCATGAAGCGCCGAATAAACTGGTCTTCATGGCTGTTACTTCTTGGCTCGCTTCTTGCGGCAGTGATGTTGTGTCTTTAGGGACGTGGTTTGCGCTCGTCTATTGGACGCTGTCCCGGGGGTTTATCAACGCCGTCTGAGAAGCCGCCCTTTCGTTTGGGCTGCGGTGGCGGCGGCGGCGGCGGCGGTTTCGGTGGTGGTGGTTTTGGCGGTGGCGGTTTTGGTTTCTCGTTTGCCATGACTATTCTCCTGTTGGGATCAGATGGTAATAGCCTATGAGTCGATTCTCGGTGATGTCGGTTTTGGTGGTATCGGCGGCGGCGTCGGTCTTGGTGGTCGAGGAGGTGTCGGTCTTGGAGGTGGAGTTGGTCTCGGCGGCGGAGAAGGCCTTGGGCCTGGGGGCGGTTTAGGCTTTTCAG
>DATKYL010000077.1:0-13746 GCA_035528515.1 Acidobacteriota bacterium
CTTTCCGCAACACCGGCGGAACCGCGTCACGTACTGGCCCAGATCCGATACCGGCACGCGGCCGCTGCGGCGCTCCTGTCTCCGCAGGGGGCCGACAATGCTCTCGTGGAATTCGACACCCCGCAACGGGCGATCACCCCGGGTCAGTCGGCGGTTTTTTACGACGGGGACCGTGTTCTGGCGGGCGGCATTATCGATTCGGTCGAACACCCCTGATCGCCTGCCGGTGGGCGACCCCGAAACGACTCAGGACAAAAAGAAGTAATCGTACAACGACGTCAGTCCGAATGCCTCGCCGGTGAGCGGTTCGAACGTATCGCCGTGCCAGATGATGAGGCACCGCGTGCACACCAGCATTTGATTCTGCGCAACCAACGGCGTGCCGCAGCGGGGGCAAATCGGGGTTCGGCGCCTTGCTGGAGTCATCGCACAATCCCCTTCCTATCGGCCTCGCAGAAACATCATCGCCGTCGTGACCGCCAACAGGGCCGGGAAGGTCTTCATCGGCGGCCAGCAGGGGAGGAGCATCGCGAGCGCGATACTCAGTGCCGCCGCCGGCAGCACCACCAGCCGCAAGAGATCAAACGCGAGCTTGGTCGCCTTGCTGATAAAGAACAAACCGAAGAAGGCCGCCACGCCCCAGAGCACCCAGGGACCGATCGGCCCGAGATATCCCTCGACCGCTGCCTGGAGATCCGACCAGCGGCCGCTGAGCCCGCTAAAGAAGTCGCGGACGGCGATCAGAGTATGAGCGAGGATACCCGACATCAATGCGTCACCGTGTCCTGGGTTGGCCGCAGCCGGCTCTATGGACTGTCCTGTTCTTCAACCTCTTCGACCGGCTCAATCGTCAATGAGGATTCGCCGACTTCGGTCAGTCCGTTCATCCGGGACGTGAGAAAGTTCCGCGAGGTGATCCACTTGTGCGAGAACCCCATCACCTCATCGCGACTGGCGTCCTCCTCCCAGTCCAACGTGACACTATCGATCTGTTCGCCGTGGACTCTGAGGTCTTCCATGGTGAGGATGTAGCGAACCAACATCGGCGCCCCTCCGATCTTGCCGGGAGACCTGCCCCCCGGTAAATCCGCCTAACCGCAAGGGCAATGCCAGAGGTCGAGCCGCGCGAATCCTAACGCGAGGGGCTTCGTATCACGTAAACTGTCAATGACTTACGGCCGCGCGCCCGGGGGTGCCGGACAGCGCAGCGGGATGCTTCCCACACTTCCGCGGAGGGGAGTTGTTGCCGTGTTCCAACAGGTTGTGGCCGTCCCCCCAAGGGGGGGCAGAGGATTACGCGAAGCCCGGCACCGGTTGCGGGTTCTCCCCCTGAGCGTTCTTCGGGGAGCAAGTGCTGCCTGGGATGTTCTATGACGCGAACAGCGGGTGGAGCGTGGCGATCTGTTCGTGCAGGGCGGCGCGGTAGTTGAGGCCGGAACTGCCCGTCTGGCGCATCAGATTGCACAAGAATGCGAATTCATCCGGCTCGGCCCAGCGGGCCTCACGGATCTCACGCGAATCGGTCGGGGCGATCGTTTCCTCGTCGGTGATTGCACGGAAGACGTGCGTCGTCCAGTCGATCGTGCGCTCTCCCCAAGTGAACAGCACGTGGGCGCGCAGGATGTACTTCTGCAGACTGATGGCCAGGCCGGTCTCCTCACGCGCCTCACGCGCGGCCCCGGCTTCGAGCGATTCACCCGGATTCAGGCCGCCGGACGGGGCCCGGTACAGGTCGGGGGGATAGAAGGGCTTCGCCATCACGGCAATGCGCCCGGCCCGCTCGATATAGAGCGTAATATCGTGGGCGCGACCGTGTTTCTGGCTCCCCGCGATTACCGCGAACTCGTCGCCGTCCGCCGGCTGGCTGTACGACCACAAAAGGGGGGTGCCGTAACGGTTTTCCCACTCGCTGATGGCTGTCGAAGGTATGTACATCAGAAATCGGGTAGGGAAATGTGCCTACGGGATCGGGACGTTCAGCATGGTGAAAGTCCCGGTCGCCAGAAGATCGGTCTTCGCACGGCCGTGGACCCGGACCTCGGCAATCGTTGTGCGGCCTCCCATGTGGACCACCGTCCCGACCGCCGTCGCCCGCCCCCGTGTCAGTGCCCTCACAAAGTTCACCTTGAACTCGACCGTGACTACGTCGAGCCCCCCCGGCAGGATCGTCATCGCCGCCAGCGTGGCGGCCGTGTCGGCCAGCGACGCCAACGCCCCGCCGTGGGTGATCCCCTGATACTGCCGCAGATCGCCGCCGCCGGTCAGGCTGATGTGCGCCTCTCCGGCGGCCAGACGCCCCAGTCGCATCCCGAGGTGCTTCGGGTAAGGGACCGTTACGAACAGCGCCCGCAGTTTCCGGCCACGGGTGGGTGACCAGCCAGATGGGGTAGATTCAGGATTGCGGGCAGACGGCATCTCGCTCAGACCAGTCTGGTGATTTCCGTTTGCAGAGGCAAGGTGGTGACGACGACCGCATCATTCTCAATCAGACAGTCGATTTCGGAGCGGACGCCGAATTCCGGGAGGTAGATCCCGGGTTCGATCGAGAACGCCATCCCGTTGCGCAGGAGGCGACGATCCTGGGTCTCAAGATCATCAATGTTTGGCCCGACCCCGTGGACATCGGTCCCGATCGAGTGTCCGGTGCGGTGCACAAAACACGCGCCGTACCCGCAATCGGTGATCAGACCCCGCACCGCCCGATCGACCTCGCACCCCATCACGGTCGCGCCCGCACTTAGCTTCTCGTTGAGGAAGGAGACCGCCCGGTCGCGCGCACGGGCAACGATATCGAAGATCGCCGCAATTGTCTTGGGAACCTCCGTTCCCGTGTAGCCGACCCACGAGATGTCGGCGTAGACCGCCTCCCTGTGCCGGAGCTTCGCCCACATATCGATCAGGACCAGGTTGTCGGGCCCGATCGGTGCCGAACCGGTCGGGGCCGGCTCGTAATGCGGGTTGCCCGCGTTGGGACCCACCGCGACAATCGGCCCGCTGTCGGTTTCCATCCCGCGCTCGGCGAAACAGTCGTGGACAAATGTCACGACATCACGCTCACAGAGCGTTGCCCCGTCACGGACCCGTGCGGTGATCAAATCGAATGCCGCATCCTTGATTGCTATCAGCCCTGCCGCGGCCTCCCGGTGCAGCCGGATCTGGTCTGGTGTCCAACGTGCCAGCATCTGCGCGACCAGATCGGCCGACGACACGATTTCCGGGCCGAACGAGCGGATCTTCTCGATCATCCCCGCATCGACCCGCGCCACGTACGGGATTGCGTTTCCGGGCGAATACTCCATCGCGACCCGTTTGCAGCCGGCCAGCGCCTCGGCCAACGCGCGGTCAAGCTCCTGCCACGATGAGTAGGTCGTAAACTCCCCCGGTTTGCCCGCAAAAGGAGCCTGCTCGATCGTGTGCATGATCCAGCGCGGAACGCCTTGCGTGGGAACCAGGAGAAACCAGCGGCGCGTGACAATACCGGTCACGCCGGCGATCCCGGCGGCGATCGGGTTGAGTCCGTGGAAATCGTACAGAAGCCAGCCGTCGACGTCGGCCTCGCGCAAACTGGCCTGAATTGTCTCAATATCCGGGGCTGGGTTCATTGCATTCCGTCCCGATGAACGGTTTCCAAAGAAAGACGACCGGAAGCGGGAATCAAGACGCATTCTCCCACTCTCACCCGCCGCCGGTCAGATCGACAATTGACGGATCGCTCGGACGCCCCTACCATGCGACATGGACGTCTGACACGCACGAGGTTCACCTTCTGGTTCCCCGAGGTACTCGGCCAAATGGCACGCCGCCGAATCACAGCCGACCGGATCGTCGGCATCATCCCGGCCCGCTGGGGATCGACCCGTTTCCCTGGGAAGATCGTCACGCCGATCGCCGGCAAACCACTACTCGAATGGATCATCCGCGGCTGCCGGCGTTCACGGCGCGTGCAACACTGGATCGTCGCAACCGACGACCGCCGGATCGCCGAGTTGGCCGTGGCCTGTGGCGTCGAGGCGGCCCTGACGCCGCGTACGCTGAAGTCCGGATCTGATCGCGTAGCGCACGTAGTGGCCCAGCGCCCCGAACGCTGGGTGCTCAACTGGCAGGGCGATGAATGGCTCCCCGACGGCCGGCCGATCGACCGGCTGGTGGAGACGCTCGAAGCCGACTCCGATCTTACCGTCGCGACACTGGCTCGGCCGATCAACCATCGGGAAGCAGAGAATCGCAATCGGGTCAAAGTTGTTCTTTCGCAGACCGGACGCGCGTTGTATTTTTCGCGGGCATCGATCCCCACCACGAATTCCGGGAGTGTGCCCAAGCTTCTGCACGTTGGAGCGTATCTCTTTGAGAGAAGCGTGCTATTGCGGTTTGCCCGGTGGCGCCCCACGCCGCTGGAGAGACGGGAGAGTCTGGAGCAGTTGCGGCTTTTGGAACACGATATACCCATAGGCGTTGGGATTTGTCGGGTGCACACGCACGGCGTGGACACACCCGCCGATGCCCGCGTACTCGCACGACGGCTCCGTAGCGGACGGTCGAGATAGAAGGGGGATAGGGAAACGATGGTACCCGGAGAAGCACCACAAACGCGGCATGTATTCGTCACCGGCGGCGTCGTCTCCTCGTTGGGAAAGGGGATCGCCGCCTCGTCATTGGGATATCTGCTCAAGCAACGCGGACTGAAAGTCGGCCTGCAGAAGTTCGATCCCTACATCAACGTCGATCCGGGCACCATGAGTCCGTTCCAGCACGGGGAGGTCTTCGTTCTCGACGACGGCGCCGAAACCGACCTCGATCTGGGCCACTACGAACGGTATCTGGGTGAAAGTCTGACCCGGCACTCGAACGTGACGACCGGCCAGGTCTATGAAAGCGTGATCCTGCGCGAGCGGCGCGGCGATTACCTCGGCGCCACCGTGCAGGTTATCCCCCACGTCACCAATGAGATCAAGTCACGCATCCGCCAGATGGAGAATCGCAACGGGCCGCTGGACGTCGTGATTACCGAAATCGGCGGCACCGTCGGTGATATCGAGTCGCTGCCATTCCTGGAAGCGATCCGTCAAATGGGTCTCGAGAGCCCGCTGGGACGGACGCTCTTTATCCACCTGACGCTGGTACCCTACGTCGCAACCGCCGGCGAACCGAAGACCAAACCGACCCAGCACTCGGTGAAGGCGTTGCGGGAGATCGGCATCCAGCCCGGGATCCTGCTCTGCCGGACACCCAACGCATTGTCCGAAGACATTCGTGCCAAGATCGGACTGTTCTGTAACGTGCCGCCGTCCTCGGTCTTTTCGGCCGTCGACGTGGACTGTGTTTATGAAGTGCCCCTGCGTTTCCATGCGCAGGGTGTCGACGATGTCGTCTGCCGCGCGCTGATGCTCGATGTCCCCCCCCCCGATCTCGAGGTCTGGGGGGCGATGGTCGATCGGATGAAGAATCCCAACAAGACCGTGCGGATCGCGATTTGCGGCAAGTACGTACGCCTGAAAGACGCGTACAAGTCGATCATTGAGGCGTTCGCCCACGCGGGCGGTGCGCACGAGACGCGCGTGGAACTGGTCTGGGTTTCCTCCGAGAAAATCAAGAAGGAGGGGGCCAGGCCTTTTCTCGACAATGTCGATGGTCTCTTGGTACCGGGCGGGTTCGGCGAGCGCGGGGTGGAGGGCAAGATCGAGGCGATCCGCTTCGTGCGCGAAAACGGGATCCCGTTCCTGGGGATCTGTCTCGGGATGCAGTGTGCCGTAATCGAATTCGCCCGTCATGTGGCCGGACTGGAAGGGGCACAGTCGACCGAGTTTAACCGCGAGGCCCCGGATCCGGTCATTACCCTCTTGTCCGAGCAGCGTGAGATCACCGACATGGGCGGCACTATGAGGCTCGGCGCCTACCCCTGTGTTCTGGCGCCCGGGTCCAAGTCCCACGCGGCCTACGGAACAACGGAAATCTCCGAACGCCACCGGCACCGTTACGAGTTCAACAACCAGTATCGGGAACAGATCTTCGGGGCTGGCATGATCCCGGCTGGCTTGTCTCCCGACGAGGGACTGGTCGAGATCGTCGAAATATCCGACCACCCCTGGTTCGTGGGTGTCCAGTTCCATCCCGAACTGAAATCGCGCCCGATCAATCCCCATCCACTTTTCCGGGATTTTGTCGGAGCCGCGGTCCAGTTCCGGGCCTCACGGGAATCGGAGAACGTGGTCGGGCAACAGAACGCCACGTCCTCCTGAGCGCTGTTCCCACCGGTTCGCGTATTGGGCGGCTTTGGGCTATTTCAAGGCCCGCCACCGACTTCGGCACCGTGTACACTGGTAAGCGTCAAAACGAGCTTCGCCTCCCCTTGCCTGTTGAAGAAGTGGTCAGATAGGATCATTGGGCTCACCTGGCAATGCTACGTTGATAGGGCCTCCGTGATGTGGACATCCCTGCCCCTGTGTCTGATCTGAGACAATCGAGTCCTTCAAGAGGCCCGCAGGCTAGGGCCGCGCCATCTGTCGGACCGGATGCGGAACAATTGCGGTTGCTATGAGGAAGAGCAGATTGTAGTTTAATAATTGACCCTTGAACGGATGACCCTGTGAGTTCCGAGGGCTATGAATACCTATGCACGGACCGCCTGAAACGGTTGGGATAATCGGACGGCGTGGCAACTCGTGCATATCCGCGAGCTGCCGGGATGCTGGGGAAGGTGATGGCCATCGATGAGTCCGGCAGGCCATACCTGCTCGCGTGGATGGTCGCGACTAATGAACACTCATGAATGTCTGTCCGACCCAGGGGCTTCCAACGGGCTTCTAGGTCAGGGCCATTTGGGTCATAACTACATTTGGGAGGTTGACTGTGGGAATCAAGGCACTAAGACGCGCTGGGTTTCTGTCCCTTCTTCTTCTTACCGGACCCGGGGGGCAGATTCCGGCCTCAGCCGACGACGCTAGCGCCAAAGCGCAAGTGAGTTTCACCTTCTCCATCTGGGGAGGGAGAGGTTTTTACTCGATGTCCGCACTCAACGATAGTCTCGCCCGTGCCGGTGTAGATGAGATTAAGGGCGGTCCGAACGCAGGCTTGGAGATCGCACCCGCGAAGATCACAGTTCCCAACTTGCCCCTCATCAAGAACGTCAAGCTTGAAATTCTCCCGACACTAAGTATCGAGTACCTCGGAGGGAAGGTCAGCAGGGACACGGACCATATTATAACCTGGCATCTGAATGCCACAGGTCTTGTCATTGCACCGACGCTCGAATTGAGTTCCGCCCTCGCCAAAGACGGCAAGTCATGGTGGCTTTTGGCGGTGAAGCCAATAGGAGTAGGCGTGTACAAGTTGGGCGTGATCGGCAGCGCGAAAGTGACCGAGCAATATGTTACTGGAGAATTGGGATTCAAGGGGACATCTGTGGGGTACAGCAGCCAACTTATGCTAGGCATACGTTCGATTGCGCCGCAACCTTATGTTGCCATCGGCTATCGGTGGCTCGAGTTCGGCGATGTGGAGGAAGAGCCCTCTGGCGAATGGACAAGCTGGAGTGAGTCAGGAACACCTTTTGTCAAACCGATCGACTACTCCGGCCTGACACTCTATTTCGGCTTGCGCCTACAGGTCAAGTAGTCAGTCCGCGGGCTCATCTCGTGATCGATTGGAATCGAGGACTTTCTCGGGGCCTATCGAGACCGGCCGATAGTCCTAGCTCAGGCGTGTGTTGAAAGGCCTTGGGGGAGCGTTTCAAACACGCAGACAGGAATGTCTGGCCTGCCGAGACGGGTCCTAAGCCATTGTGTGTCAGTCGTGCGCGCCTTCCTCTCAATGTGTCCGACTGAGACCCTGTTTTCCTACAGACCATCCCGGTAGGGCCCTTTCACTGCCCTTTCTGCGAGGCCGCCTGTTTCCTATATTGCAGCTCCTTGTGTGATTCGGGGATGATGTGGTGATGAACTCTAATGCGACAATTCCGGTCCGGCCGTTTCCTGTCGGCGACTTGACGATCGGTGACGGTGGGCTTCTCTGGATTCTGGGCCCATGTGTGCTGGAATCCGAGGAGATGGCCCTCCGGGTCGCCGAACGTCTGGCGCAGGCCGTACGGGATAACGGACACGCGATCGTGTTCAAGTCATCCTATGTCAAGGCCAACCGCCTGCGCGCCGACTCATACCGCGGCCCCGGGCTCGACGCCGGGCTGCGCATCCTCCAGAAAATCCGGGCCGAAACCGGCCTGCCGGTAACGACCGATATCCATCTTCCCAGCGAAGCGGCATCGGTTGCCGAGGTGGTCGACATCGTCCAGATTCCCGCCTTTCTCTGCCGGCAGACCGACCTGGTGGTCGCGGCGGCCAAGACCGGCAAGCCGGTCAACATCAAGAAGGGTCAGTTCCTCAACCCGGCCGACATGGCCCACATCGCCGACAAGGCGGTTCAGGCCGGCAACGACCGCGTGATTCTGACCGAGCGCGGCACCACCCACGGTTACGGCGACCTGATCGTCGATTTCCGCTCGCTGCCGATCATGCGCGGCTTCGGCTTCCCGGTCTGCTACGATGCCTCGCACGCGATGCAAACGCCCGGCAGCAGCGGCGGGCAGTCCGGCGGGCGGCGCGAATTCCTGTTGCCATTGTTGCGCGCTGCCCTCGCCGTCGGTGTCGACGCCGTTTTCTGTGAAGTCCACCCTGACCCCGGGCAGGCGAAAAGCGACGCGCAGACACAGTGGCCGCTCGACCGCCTGCACGATTTGTGGGAAGCCGCCGAGCGGTATGCGGGTGCGGGCCTACTGCATCCTGGGGGTGCCGGTGGGTAGCCGCCGCCCCGCCAAGGCGCGTCTGGCGAAGATCCGCCTGATCATTTTCGACTTTGACGGTGTCCTGACCGACAATTACGTCTACGTCGCGGAGAACGGCGAACGGTCCAAACGGTTCTGGGTCCCGGACGGTGTCGGAGTGTTCCTGGCCCACAAGTTCGGTTTGAAGATGGCCATTATCACCGGCAATGACGACGGCGCCACCCGCCATCGCGCCGAGTTTCTGAGGATCGACACATTGCGCCAGGGCGTTTATGACAAACTGCCGGTCTATGAGGAAGTGACGAAACAACACGGCCTCACCGACGACGAGGTCCTCTACATCGGCGACGATCTTCCCGACTGCACCGTCATGCGCCGGGTGGGTATCGCGCTGGCGCCGGCCGATGCGCATCCAACCATCAAAGAAGTCGCCACATGGATCGGGGAGTCGCCCGGAGGCCGGGGCATCGTGCGCGAAGCGATCGACGCCATCCTCGATGCCAAAGGCGTTGAATGGCCGTAGGATCTGTATTCGGCCAATAAAGGCGGGCAAACCGAGATGAACGATGAGGCCACCACCACCGTAGACCAGATACCGATGACCGCGACCGGCAAAGACACAGGCGATCAGAGCGCGCCGGAGTCATCCCGCTGCCGCACGGGACGCGATGTGATCGTGCGCGAGGCGGCGGCGGTAGCGGCACTGGCCGCACGGCTCGGCCCTGCCTTCGATCGCGCCGTCGGACTGATCCTGGCCGCTCCCGGGCGGGTCATTGTCACCGGGTTGGGCAAGTCGGGGCTGATCGGTCAGAAGATCGCCGCGACCCTGTCGTCGACCGGCACACCGGCGTTCTTCCTCCACCCGGTGGAGGCCGGCCACGGCGATCTCGGTATTGTCGATGCCGGTGACGTCGTCCTCGCGATCTCCAAGTCGGGCGCTTCCGATGAGATCGGGGAGCTGCTGCCCGCCTTCAAACGGCTCGGCATATCGATCATCCTCATCACCGGCTCCGGTAATGGCGAGCTGGCCCGCCGCGCCGACGTGGTGCTCGATGCGTCGGTCGATTCCGAGGCGGAACCGAACGATCTGGTGCCGACCTGCTCGACGACCGCCGCGCTGGCGATGGGGGACGCGTTGGCGGTCACACTCCTCTCCGAACGCGGCTTCACGCCCGAACAGTTCGCGCAGATTCATCCCAGCGGCGCTCTGGGACGGCGGCTACTGCTCACCGTTGCCGATCTCATGCACACCGGCGAAACGATACCGCTCGTGCGCGAAGACGCCGCTTTCAAGGAACTCTTGGTCGAGATGACGCGTAAGCGTTTGGGGGCGGCCGGCGTGGTCGATGCCGCCGGACGGTTGGTCGGGATCTTCACCGACGGCGACCTGCGCCGCACGATCGGTCAGTACGACGACCTGTTCGCCCTGAGGGCACAGGACGTCATGACCAAAAACCCGAAGACGATTGTCGAATCCGAATTAGCCGTTGCCGCACTGGCCAGGATGGAAGAGTGGAAGATTACGGTTCTGATTGTCACCGATACCGACGGCCGGCCGTGCGGCGCCTTGCACATGCACGACATTCTCTCCGCCGGGGTGGCATGATGCAACGGGGGAGAAGCGGCATCAACCGACGCGCGGTCATCGGCGCGATGCTCGGGTTGGCCCTGGTGGCCTGCCGCGCCGAGGAACCGTCGGTCTCAACCGAAGTACAGTCATTCCCCACCTCCGAGGCCACCAACGCCCGGACCGTCTTTCTTACCGGTTCCGTGGTGACCACCACGATTGAGAGCGCACGGATCATCCAATTCGCCGAACGCGACTCGGCCTGGGCGTATCAACTGACGGTCAACTTCTTCGACGAAACCGGCGCCCATACTTCCGTCATGACCGCCGACTCGGCACTGGTGCGCGAGACGGCGCGTTTCCTCGAGGTTTACGGCGCGGTCGACATCACCACCGACGACGGCCGTACCCTGGTGACCGACCGTCTCGCCTGGGACGACGAAGCCCGCCGCATTCACACCGAAAGCTACGTCGAAATCACCGAGGGCGACGATCTCATGACCGGATACGGCTTCGACTCGAACCCCGAACTGACTGACATCAAGCTGCGTAAGGTCACCGGCCGCCTCGCCGATCCCAAAGTCCTCGACACGCTCTGACCGGCAAATTAAGGGTGCTACCTCGGAATCCGGAGTAGCGCCGGGCGTCGGGTCCCCGATCATTTCCGAGCCGCGTGACTACACTTGTGTGCCACTGACGTTCGTCAGTGCGTCACGCACTGACCAAGGTCAGTGCCACACCGCCGATACTTGGGGATTGCCCGATGCCACGGGCCCCCGCAGGAAGAGCGGGATCTACGACTTCAGGCCCGGTCCTGGGTGCCACGGGCCTTCAGGCCCGTGAACAAAGGGCGCTGCCCCGGGGAACGGGGCAGCGCCACGTCTTCATCTCTGGGTGAGCCGGCTACAACTTCGCAACCACCGCCTGCGCGATCTCGATCGTCGTGTTCTTGCCGCCCATATCGTAGGTGCGAACTTTGCCCTCTTTGATCACCGCGGCGATCGCGTTCTCGAGCTGTGCCGCGCCGTCGGTCTCGCCCAGCCAGTCGAGCATGAGCTTCGCGGTCAGAAGCATCGCCATCGGGTTGACCTTGAACTGGCCCGAATACTTCGGGGCCGAACCGTGGGTCGGTTCGAAGACGGCGTAGCTGTCGCCGATGTTCCCCGATGAGGCGAATCCCAGTCCGCCGACCAGTTGCGCGCACAGATCGGAAATGATGTCGCCGAACATGTTCGATGACACTAAGACGCCGTAATCCTGCGGATTTTTCACCAGCCACATGCACATCGCGTCGATATTGGTCTCCCACAGCTCGATACCGGGATAGCTCTTCGCCACCTCACGCGCCGTGCGGACCATCAGCCCCGACGTCTCACGGATCACGTTCGGTTTCTCGACGATCGTGACCGACTTGTACCCAAACTCCTTCGCGTGCTCGAACCCGGCGGTGACGATCGACCGCGCCGCGGGACGCGTGATCACGCGGCAGGAAATCGCCATATCCTCACCCGGCACGCGGTCGAACTTCTTCATCGCCGCGCTGTGCTCGATGAGTTTGTCGCGCAAGTCGTCGGCAACCGGGTGGAATTCCACACCCGAGTACAGGTCTTCGGTATTCTCACGGAACACGATCAGGTCGATCCCGTCGCGGTAATTCAACGGGTTGCCGGGGTACCCCTTGCACGGGCGCAGGTTGGTCTTGAGGTCCAACGTCTGCCGTAGGCGCACAATCGGCGAACGATACGACAGGCCCTTGCCCTTCAATTCGGGCGCCAGTTCGGCCTCGGCCTCTTCCTTCGGCTTGGAGGTGATCGCCCCGAAGAGAGCGCAGTTGGTCTGTTCGAGAATCTTCAGCGTCCGGTCGGGGAGAGGGTTCCCCTCATTGCACCAGAACTCCCAGCCGATATCGGCCGGAACGTACTCCGCATCCAGCTTGAGCGCGTCCAAAACCAGCCGCGCCGCCTCCATTACGTCGTTGCCCACCCCGTCACCGGGCATCCACGCGATTCTGTACTTAGCCATACCTGATTTCTCTCCTCGGTTACACGTTCACCAGCGGCACAGTATGCCATTCGGGCAACGTCCGGTTCAAGCGAAAACGGAGCGTCCGTCCCTTCTCAGGCGCCCTGGCCGTCCGGAATTGCCATCCTACCACTCCATCGGGATACGTAGGGCTGGCTGGACATGAGATCCTTGGACCATAAGATTACGTCATCCCGAACGGAGTGAGGGATCTGCTTTTTCTGCCCTTACGACACCGTTCCCGCGCTTGGAAAAACTCAACTTACCGATATATTGAAAATGTGAGACACTGGTTCACCACAAGCTGCCTGACGGCGGTCGGCGTGCTTATCCTCGTCGGAGCTTCGGGCAAGGAACCCACGGACCCGGCGGACGTCCTCCGGCAACTCGGCGTGCCGGATTCCATTGCCGATCAATGGGTTGAGCCATACATCCCATTGTGGGCGCTGACTCAGGAGGCGCCGGTCGTGGGACCGGAGGGACCGGTCGCTGGCTTCACGAGTTCAGCGTCAACCGACTGCCCGCCCAGCCTGGAGATCAGCCTGGTTGCAGGCAGCATCGCTATCAGGTTTGACGAGGAACGCCATGTGACTGAACTCTACGACTACAGTGGCGATGGGTTCACCACACGCTACGACATCGACTCGAATCTGGCCTACTCGACGATCTCCATCCCGACCGGCTACGTCGGAATCAAGCTGGCGGTGGACTTGGATCAGGACGGTGACGTAGAGCTCGTATCCCAGTACTTCGAGCATTTGCTGATTCACTCATCGCCGGACGGGACAGTCCTTGCCGAGTTTGTCTGGCCGGGGCTGAACGTGGAGATGAATCCTGTGGCGGTGAACGTCGACGACGATCCGCAGCTGGAGATTTATGTTACGCCAGTCAGTCTCGGTCTGGACGCGCGGGTGGTGCTCATCGACTACAATCCGGTGACCGACAGCTATGAGAAGATCGTCGACATGGAGCCACCGTACGGGGCGATTGGCTATCCGGCGGTAGGGGACTTTGACCGGGACGGTCGGATGGAGTTCATCTCGGGTACGTTTGACTACGGTTACCGCCTCTACGAGTGGCAGGAGAGCACGCTTGTCTACATAGGGCTGGTCGGGGACTCGCTTCGCCACATGAACTACAATGCCACGGCATGCCGTCCCAAGCCAGGCGGCGTCCTGCATGCTCTGCTTGGTCACTCGGATTGGGAATACGGGTTCCATTATCAGCTCTTGGCGCCTGTGGGAGACAACACATTTCATGTGGCTCGGGTGTTCCAGGAGATCACTGGCTTCACGGGCGTGCATCCGTGCTGGGCAGCCGATACCGACTGCGATGGATTGGATGAACTAGTGACGACATTCTACCCGGTTCCGAGCAAAGCTTG
>DATKYL010000078.1:0-2517 GCA_035528515.1 Acidobacteriota bacterium
TGGGAACGGCTGTTGATGGGGTGCATATAACCTATTGAAGGACAATGGATACTGAGCCCCGATTGCTGGATCATGTGGCCGGGTCATTGACGACCGGGCCCCAGAGCGTGGCTGATCTGATCGGTCAGACGCCGCTGCTACCGCTGCGGACGGCATCTAACGATTTGGGTCATAATGTCTTAGCCAAGCTCGAGTTCCTGAATCCATCAGGATCGATTAAGGACCGGATGGCCCGTTACATTATCGAACGGGCCGAGCAGGAGGGCCTGATCCATCCGGGAGGACTTTTGATCGACAATTCCTCCGGGAATACCGCGGTGTCGGTGGCGATGATCGCGGCGGTCAAAGGGTACCGGTCGCTCTTTACCGTTCCGGACAAGACTTCTCAGGAGAAGTTGGACATGATCAGGGCTCTCGGGGCCGAGATCATTGTCTGTCCGACGGAAGTCCCGGCCGATCACCCCGATTCCTATTATAGCGCGGCGCGGCGTTTGGCCGGGGAGTTGGGCGGGTTTCTGATCGACCAGTACCACAATCCCTGGAATATCGACAGCCATTACGAGACGACCGGCCCGGAGATCTGGGATCAGACCAAGGGAGCGATCGATGTCTTCGTCGCGGGGATCGGCACCGGGGGGACTCTTTCCGGAGTAGCGAAGTATCTAAAGGAGCAGAATCCCGACATTAGAGTTATAGCGGTCGATCCGGTCGGCTCGATATTCTACAAGCTATTTTATGACAATGAGTTAACTGAACCAGGCCGGTACTACGTCGAGGGACTCGGATCGGACACACCGTGCAATGCTCTCGACATGTCGATGATCGACGATATAGTGCAAGTCGATGATGATGAGTCATTTAAGGCGGCCCGACGGCTGGCCGCCGAGGAAGGGCTGATCGTCGGCGGTTCATCGGGGTCGGCGGTTGTGGGTCTCTATCAGTGGGCCCGTGGGAAAACTGGCCGCCTCAACATCGTCACGATTCTGCCGGACAGCGGGATGCGGTATCTATCAAAGTTCTTGAGTGATGCCTGGATGAGAAAGCACTCGTTCGACAACGGGACCGGCACCACTTCTGATGTGGGGGACAGACCTCCAGGACCCCATTAGGACCCGCCCGCCCGCGGAAGCGGGGGCCCAGCCGAGGTCTTTTGGAACCACGTGTTGCACTTCAAATGTGAATCCACCTTCCCGTTTTCTCGGGAATGACGAGCGGGTAAAGGAATGACGTCGAATCCCTCTCCAGCCTCCCTCTTATTCCCGTGCGGTTTTTTTTCGATTTTTTCTTGACATTCTGGCGGGATATGTTACCTTGCAGACGTGCCAAGCAGCGCAACTTGCTGCTTAAACTGTTGTGCCACAGTATTAATCGCCCATAAGGTTTTGATTGAGAAGAGATCAAAACTTCGATGGCGATCTGCGTTTGTAGATTTTCCCTCACCAATAGATTTCTTCGTTTCCGTGTTAAACTACTGCGCATCTTACGGTTGAGATCCGGACAGATGTGCCGGGCCAACCGAAAAAATTGCGCAACTCATGTCAGCATAACGCTGACACGATGAGGTAACGAAGGCAAAAGGAGCAACGGAGAATGAAGCATAAACTGACTGTCTTGGCCGTATTTGGTATGGCCTTGCTTCTTTCGACGAATTTCGCGTTTGCTCAGAACGTGGTCACGATCCCAGGCGGCACGCTCGAGCGCTGCGCCACGACCCATGTGCCCGTAATTTTGGACAACATGGCGAGTGATATCGGCGCGATCGGCATTCCGCTGGTCGTCACCGGTGATGCTACAATCACTGCCGCGACTCCGCTCGATCTGGCAGCGATGGGCTACATCACCGCAGCGGGTGGCTTCCCGGGGACGGCGGGCGTGCTAAACGCCTACCATCCAGCCGGTTGCGGCTTCCCGCTCGGCGGCACGCAAGTGTTGTGGGATCTTGAGGTCACCACTGGGACTTCATGTTCTGGCGACGTCGAAATCGATATGGCGTTTTATCCCCCGGCAGGAGCATTCATCATACTTGACTGTATGGGTGTTCCCGATCCGGCACCAGTCTTCACAAAGGGCGTGTTCACGATCACGACCACGCCTCCTGTCTGCGGGACGAACCTGGATGAGACCATCAACTTCCAGGGCTCGATCTCAAAGACGCTTCTCGCCACCCCCGGCAACGCGTGTGCCACGCTGACGTTTGCGTTGGTTGACGCGGGTGGGCTGACGGACGCCGATATCACCGGCGATCTGTTCACCTACGACGGGGTATGCGGCGACGTCGGCATCCACACGGTCGAGTTCAGTGTGACCGACGACTGCACCAACGCGATTAGCTGCTTCTTCGACGTGACGGTCGAGAACAATGCCCCGGTCTGCGGCACGAACGCGCCGGAGACGGTGTATTGGAAGGCCTCGATCACGGGCAAGCAGCTCAATGCGACCGATCCGGACGGGAATGCGCTTACGTTCGGGAACCCCGTCGCGGCCCCGCCCTTCAACTCGGGCGTCATGGCTCTGAGT
>DATKYL010000079.1:0-2046 GCA_035528515.1 Acidobacteriota bacterium
TCATCGAGGGGGAGGATCGACTGGACCCATCCCTTACCGAAGGTGCGACGCCCGACGACGACCGCGCGGCCCGCCTCCCAGAGAGCCGCCGCCAGGATTTCCGATGCCGAGGCCGACGCCTCATCGCAGACAATGACGAGCGGCCCGGAAAAGGCGGGCGGTGTGGAGACAGCACGGTATTCTATCTGGGTGGCGAAATCTCGATCGGCCAGGCGGCAGATCAGCTGGTCGGGAGGAAGGAAGACACCGGCGGCCGCCACCGCTTCATCGAGGATTCCTCCCGGGTTGCCGCGCAGATCGAGGATCATTCCGGTCGGATCCTGAATCGCCAGGTCGGCCGCGAGCGCCGCCAGTTGGTCGCCCGACCCTGCCGAGAACTGTGTCCACCGTATGTAGGCCGCTCCCGACCGGCTGATGCCGACGATCGGGAAAGCCGTGACCTCAACCCGATCGCGCACGAGCGTGATGCTTCGGACCTCGCCGGTCGGGGTGACCACCTCGATCTCGACGTCGCTTGCGACACGGCCGCGCATCAGCGAAGCCGCCTCCGTCGATGTCATCCCAAAGGTGGACACATCATCGATACGAATGATCCGATCTCCGGGACGGACCATCGCGGCACCTGCCGGACTGCGGGGGAAAACATGAACGACAATCAATCCCCTGGCGGAGGCGGAGATCTCCACCCCGATACCGACGTACTCGCCCTCGGCCTCCTCGGTGAACCACCCGAATTCCGCCGGCGGCAGGTATCCGGAGAATGGATCGAGATCGGCGGTGAGACCGGCCGCCCCCGCCCGGAACATCACGTCCGGAGCGGGAGCGGTAAAGGCCTCTTCCATGATCGTGATGGCCGCCGCGGTCAGGATCCGCGATCCCTTAAATCGCTTGTCCCGGGCGATCCAAGCGGCACTGACAACGAGCAATCCCACCATCAGAGCGAGTGCGACCATGCCGACCGCGCGCGGCGGCGGACTGTGATCGGCCCGTTCCGGGTGCGGTTTGGCCGCCCCGATGGCGGTTTCTGACTTGATATCCGTCATAGGTCACAATCCCGGTTCATTGACGCCAACGTCGGTCGATCGCCGCCTTCGTCATCTCAAAGACGCGATCCGGCCCCAGCCCCGAATCGATGACCAGGTGCCGCGGGCCGCGGCCGAACCTGCGGTACGCGCGCAGGACCGCCCGGGAAAAGCGGGCGGACTCGGATTCGATCCGGTCGCGGCGCAATCCCTGACGGCGACGCCGCTCGACCTGTTGCCGCTCGCTGACGGCGAGGACGATGGTCAAATCGGGCGTGAGGCCGCCGCGGGCCAGCGCATCGGCGGCACGCACGGCGCGCAACGGGAGTGCGCGACCGCCGGCCTGATAGGCCACCGTCGAGAGACTGAAACGGTCGGCAATGACCAGAGTGCCGCGGGCGACAGCGGGACGAATGACGTCGTCGACGACCTGCGCGCGGGCCGCCAAATACAGGAACAACTCCGTGCGCGCACCGATGACACTCTCCGTATCCAGGAGAATCCGCCGTACGCGTTCCGAGGTCCGCGTCCCTCCTGGTTCGCGAACCGCGACCACGGGCACGTCTTCGCGACGGTACGCGGTTACCAGACGGCGCGCCAGCGTCGTCTTGCCCGATGCGTCGGCACCTTCGACGACGACGAACAGGCCGCAGCGCCGGGGGCGGTGTGGCCGAACCGATCCTACTTTGGCAGTTCTTTGGGTCATCCCAAACAGAAAAGGCGGCTGTGCCGCCTTATCCTTTACGCGGAATCGCGCTGATCTCCCCGGGAATATGCCTGGTGGATCACCGGCTGTCCCGTCGCCGGCGGCCGCGTTCATTCGTTGGTGCGGCAGCCTGTCGATCAGTCTACGATTTGCCCGCGGTCACCGTCTGTGTCGCTGCGACCGGGACCTCCTTCGCCGCGGCATCGGCCTTGTTCGCCGGGTCGGGTGCATCGGCGCGCCGGTAGGTCGCGATGAACTCTTCGGTCATGCGCCGGGCCTCTTCGTCGGTAAACTGCACCGGCGGCGACTTCTTGAAGT
>DATKYL010000080.1:0-4227 GCA_035528515.1 Acidobacteriota bacterium
CGGTCGAATTCGCGATTCATCCGGTCGCCGGACGCATGCCCGGACACATGAACGTGCTGTTGGCCGAGGCCGATATTCCTTACGAAAAACTCAAGGAGATGGACGAGGTCAATCCGTCGTTCGCGCAGACCGACGTCGCGATCGTCATCGGCGCCAACGACGTGGTCAACCCGGTCGCCCGCACCGATCCGCACTCGCCGATCGCGGGCATGCCGATTCTCGATGTCGACAAGGCGCGCACCGTGGTGGTCATCAAGCGCTCCCTCAGCCCCGGCTTCGCCGGCATCCCCAATCCGCTGTTCGCCCTCGACAAGACCCTGATGTACTTCGGCGACGCCAAGAAAGCCCTCCTCGACCTGATCACAGCAGTCAAGGAGGGGTAATCCCGCATCGCATCTCGCAGGGGCACGGTCCCGCTTCGCGGGATCTCCTGCGTCGCTGTGCCGTTGCGGCTGTAGGGGCGCGGCGGTGCCGCGCCCGCCCCGGCGAGAGGGATTCCGTGGGCAAAGGCGACCCGCCGGGTCGCCCCAACGGCATGTGACGCCAGCCCCGTCACATGGGCTCTGGTGCCACGGGTCCCCGCAGAAGCGGCATCTACGACTTTAGACCCGTGTGCCCCGAACGGCGTAGGAAACACACCGATCTGAAGGTCCGTGGCACCAGCCCCCCCGATATCACCTTGCCATTTCCCGACGATTAGGCGATGATTCGCCCAATGGCGGCCGCGTGGGTGGTCGCCACGGACACGCCGCCTATGGAATACGAAAAGACCGAAATCTCCGGCATCCCCGTCTTCTCGCCTCGGGGCGACCTCCTCGGCGACCGCGAGAACCAGAACCTGCACGAGGAAGTCCTTAACACGATCCAGAACGAGCCGGCCGCGGTCATCCTCAACTTGGCGGATGTCCGCTTCATGGTCTCGGCCGCTCTCGGACTAATGATCGGGGAGTATCTGCAAGCCACTGAGAACGGTGTCAAACTGATGCTCACCAACCTCCAGGATCGAGTCCGCGAACTCCTCTACATCACCCGCCTCGACGCCTACCTGAAAGACTACGGGACGGTCGAGAAGGCCGTCGCCGCCGCCACCGCGACCGACTCCGTCGACAATTCCACCCTGGAGTAGAGTGGGGCTTCGCCCACCTAATGTGGCACAGCCGCCCTCGGCTGTGCAGGAATCAACAAGGTTGCCTTCATGATCAGAGGATGATTCCTATCTCTGCATCAGCGAACAGGAAGTCATCGACTCACTCACAGCCGAGGGCGGCTGTGCCACATTCACCCGGACAGACCCATAGAAAAACGGTGGGCGCCGAGGCTCCCACCGTACTGCGGATTGGATCGTTATGTACAGGGCGCGAAATCCGCGCCTCGTTGGTTACGCCGTCGCCTCAACCCGCTCTTCCTTTGGCAGACTCAGACCCTTGCGCTCGATCAACCAGTTGTGCAGGCCTAAAGCCGCGGTCTTAGCCTGACCCATCGCCAGAATAACCGTCGCGCCGCCGGTGATCACGTCACCCGCCGCGAAAACGCCGATCTTGGTGGTCATGCCGGTTTCCGGATCGACCTGCACCACGCCGCGCTTGTTGGTCTCGATGTCCGGCGTCGCGCGGGTGATCAACGGATTGACCCCGAAGCCGAGCGCCAGGATCACTGTGTCGACCTCGTACAACTTCTCCGACCCTGCAACCGGGACCGGACGCCGCCGTCCCGAATCGTCGGGCTCGCCGAGTTCCATCTGCTGGATCTCGACCTGCGTGACGAAGTGCTCCTCATTGCCGAGGAAACGCAACGGATTGGTGAGCCAGTGGAAATCGACCCCTTCCTGAATGGCGTGCTCGATCTCTTCGGTTCGTGCCGGGGCTTCGTTGCGGGTGCGGCGGTAGAACACGTAGACCTTCTCCGGTCCCAGCCGCAGCGAGGTCCGCGCCGCATCCATCGCCGTGTTCCCGCCGCCGATCACCGCGACCCGCCTGCCGCAGTGAATCGGCGTGGCGCAATCGGGGAAACGGTCGGCGCGCATCAGATTGACCCGCGTCAGCCACTCATTCGCTGAATAGATCCCGCAGAGGTTCTCGCCCGGCAGGTTCATGAACCACGGCACGCCCGCGCCGGTGCCGAGGAAGACACCGTCGAAACCCTCTTCTTCTAACAGCTCATCGACCGTCACCAACTGCCCGACAATCGAGTTGACGACAATCTTCACACCCATCCGTTCGAGTGTCGAGATCTCAGCCTCGATCACCCCGCCCGGCAGACGGAAACGGGGGATACCGTAGAACAGCACGCCGCCCGGACTATGCAGCGCCTCGAAAACCGTAACATCATGGCCGCGCTTGCGCAGCTCGTACGCCGCCGTCAGACCGGCCGGGCCCGAACCGACCACCGCCACCTTGCACCCGGTGTCGGGAGCGACATCGGGAACCGCGATATCACCCAGCGACCGTTCCCAGTCGGCGGCGAAACGTTCCAGCCTGCCGACCGAAACCGGACGACCCTTCTTGCCGATGATACAGAGCTTCTCGCACTGATCGTCCTGCGGACAGACGCGGCCGCAGATCGCCGGGAGGACGTTGGTCTCTTTGATCTTCTGCGCCGCCTCGACGAACTTGCCCTCGGCGATCAGACTGACAAACGCCGGGATATCGATATTCACCGGGCACCCTTCGATGCATTTCGGCTTGGCGCACTCGAGACACCGCATCGCCTCGCGCATCGCCACTTCCTTGCTGAAACCCAGGGGCACTTCATCGAAGTTGCGCGCGCGCACCTGTGCGTTCTGCTCCGGCATCTCCTGCCGGGGGATCTGCATCCGCTCTTTGGGGGTCGGTTTGCGGGCTGTTTCCATAGCGCGATCGATCCTTCCAACGGTCGTCTACTTCTGCGCCGCCGCAACTTGAGCATCGAGTTTACACATGTGATCCATCGCCCGCTTCTCGTGGGGCTGGTACATTTTCTGGCGCATCACCAGCTCATCGTAATCCACATTGTGGCCGTCGAAATCGGGCCCGTCAAAACAGGCGAACTTCGTCTCACCGCCGACCGTCACCCGACAGCCGCCGCACATCCCGGTGCCGTCAACCATGACCGCGTTGAGCGAGACCATCGTCGGGATCCCCTTCGGCCTGGTCATGTCGCTGACCGCGCGCATCATCGGAACCGGCCCGATCGCCAGGATCGCCGCAATCTCTTCCTTCTCCATCAACGGCCCGAGCGCGTGCGTAACGAAACCCTCAATCCCGTACGAACCGTCGTTGGTAGTAACAATGACCTCGTCGCACGCGTTCCGCATATCCTCTTCGAGCAGCACCAAATCCTTGGTGCGGGCGCCGATAATACCGATCACCCGCTGCCCGCGCGCCTTCGCTTCTAAAGCCGCCGGGATGACCGCCCCGGTGCCGTACCCGCCGCCGATCACGACCAGCGTCCCCGCAGTGGGAAGATGGGTCCGCGCCCCGAGCGGGCCGACCAGATCGCGGATTGAATCGCCCTCTTCCAGCCGGATGAGCGATTTCGACGTGAATCCGACACCCTGGATGATCAGGCGCAATGTCCCCGCCTCCGCATCCCAACCCGAAAGCGACAGCGGAATACGCTCCCCGCCCTCATCGAGACGGACGATGACGAACTGCCCCGGCTTCGCCTTGCGGGCGACCCAGGGTGCTTCGACGTGCATCATGACGGTGTCAGGCGCCAACCAACTCTTGCGCACGATGCGGTGCATATTTTCGACCCCTTAATAATACCGGCCGCGTTTGGCGCGGCCCGGTAGCAGGTAGACTAATCTGTCGCTCCCCGGAAAACGGCGTCGGGTACACAGTTCTCCGTTCGCCAATATGGCAAAAAAGCCCTCCGGGTCAAGTCTGCCGGCGCGTATCCACGCCATTTCCGCCGGGTTTTTGACACCGACCGCGTGGCCATGCCGCCCGCCGGCCACATCACCGATCCATTGTACGCACCAAACGGGATGAAAATTGTCACTAAGGGCGTTCGGTCTGGTAAGAGCCCCGCGGTGAACCCATGTTGGGTGATCCCGGGAATGGGTGGCTTGGACGATGGGCGTCCGGCCCTCGCTCCACGAGCCGACGGGTGGCCCGGACGTTCGGGCCTGTTGAAAAACCTCACGACACAGGGAATCGAATCGCCCACCCGGTGCAAACAACGTCTCAGTCGAGAATGGGCCTGCAGCGTGACAAGAGATTAGCCCAGGGCGTAAGCCCTGGGATC
>DATKYL010000081.1:0-2121 GCA_035528515.1 Acidobacteriota bacterium
CCGGGAGAACTCCAACAAACCATGCCAGTCGGATCGGGCGCCGGCCGAAGTGGCCCAGATCGGCATAAAGAGCTTCGGCTCCGGTCACGACCAGGAAGACGGCCCCCAGCACCAGAAATCCGTGCAGATGATTGTGCCAGAGAAACCGGGCACCGTACAGAGGGTTGATCGCCACGAGAACGCCCGGCGCGTGGATCAGCGAGCGGAGACCGAGGATGGCAATCACGCTGAACCACACCAGAATGATCGGTCCGAACAAGGCGCCGATGCGCCCGGTCCCGTGCCGCTGGAGAAGAAACAAAAGGACCAGGATCACCGCGGTGCCTGGAATCACCAGCGGTCTGAGGGCCGGTGCCGCGACGCGGAGTCCCTCGACTGCGCTCAAAACCGAGATCGCCGGCGTGATCATGGCGTCTCCGTAGAGCAAGGATGCGGCGAAGAGGCCGGTCGCCAGGAGAGTCAGCCGCAGCCGTCGGGTGGTCTGTGTACCCCGTCGCAGCAACGCGATCAGAGCGATGACGCCGCCCTCGCCCCCGTTGTCCGCGCGCAGCATGAAGGAGAGGTACTTGATTGACACGATGAGCGTCAGCGCCCAGAAGATGAGGGAGAGAACTCCGAGAACATTGGCGGCGGTCGGCTCGACCCCGTACGCGCCGTGAAAACACTCGCGGATTGCGTAGAGCGGACTCGTGCCGATGTCACCGTAGACGATGCCCAGTGCCGCCAGAGAGAGCCCGGCGAGACGACGTCCACTTGCGTCGCCACCGTTGACCTCGTTCTGCGGTGCCTCGTCTGATCGCTTTTCGTCTTTGGCAGGCATCTGTCCGTTGTCCATTCGGGTACGTGGACACCCCTGGTGCCCCATGACGGGGAACAGATTACTTGTTACAATCGCATGTGTCAGATGGTTTTCTCGAACGCAAATAAAGGGGAGGAGTCAAGCCGGACCAGAGAGCGGGCGGGCACCGATATCTGCACAGCGGAGGTAAGCGCTACGCCGCCCGCGAGATAGGCGGTGTCTGGTATAGCAGTACGTGAAGTGACAGTTCCGGGTCGGTCCCCCCATGGCCGTCGGGGCCCGCTCGCCATGAGGTGGCGCGCCCCGTATCGCGATTCCGGGTCGCGGAAATCGGTTCGCGACAGGGGATTATGGCCTTGACAACAGCGCCGGGTGGAGTTTCTTATACTTGACAGCTTTGTGTGTGCTCACGCCCGCTCACATACCCTCACCGTGCGTGCTGGCACCGCCTTAGAGTTACTCGCAGTTGCCCTTCGGGTCGCGTTTGAGGGCTTATTCGATGGTGCATGGATCCTGTACTCCAAGGGAGGGGCAAGTCTAACGGGCAGAAGGTCTTGACTGTCCGAGGCGGGAGCGATTGGACGTCTTGCACCACGGACACGTGGGCGAATAAATGAGAGGTTCCAAGTTGTCGGAGACGCTTTGTGTTGCATCGATTCGATTCCCCGCCGCGGGGAAGGGGGAGGTGGTTACCTGAGCAATAACGGATGAGAAAAACCTGGGAAGAGACAACATGTTCATCCGACCCTTGAGAATGTTGTCGAGATGTGACATGAACGGGTCGGTGGCAAGCACGGTTCCGCCTGCGGGCGGGACGCCAAAGTAAAAGCAGTAAGTAGTAACAAGGAGACGCCCCAATGACGGGAAAGATCTTTAAGCTCGGCGTCATCTGTGTGCTGGCGGGAATCTTCGGTGCAGGCTCGGCCTGGGCCGTCGATTCACCGGAGACGCTACGGAAATTCGAGCAGAAACGCCGCTTCGCCCGCCGCGGAGTGATCGAGCGGTGGGAGCATTACCGGCAGTACTACCGGGATTTTCGTAACATCCCGCTGCTGGATGCCGAATCCAATCCCTCGGCCGTTCCGTATTACCCCTCCGTGGTAAATGACATTGGGACCGGAGCGAGTCTGCTGTCGGTTCTGGATGCCGACACGCTTGACGTCCCTGGCGTCGCGATCGGTGCCACCAGCTACGATACACAGGCCAACTACGCCATAGGCCGTGAGATTGCGACGAATCCCGGTTCCGAGACGGTCCACTTTGTCTGGATCCACTGGGATCGGGTGCCGGACGACGTCGAGGATGAAGACCGGTTCGTCAAC